>NZ_JBLWNV010000010.1:0-208926 GCF_048452805.1 Pantoea sp. K16
CAGTTGACTTTTAATCAATTGGTCGCAGGTTCGAATCCTGCACGACCCACCAATTCAGAATAAAGCGCCTTAAGGCGCTTTTTTCGTTTCCGGGGCACGGACTTTACCGTGCAGGATGAGAACCTGCTGCAGGTTCGCCTGAATCGCCGGGAGCGATTCAGGCTGATGCGACAGCATCACCCGCAGGGCGAGGCCCACGACGGGCCGAGGCTATCCTGCACGACCCACCAATTCAGAATAAAGCGCCTTTAAGGCGCTTTTTTCGTTTCTGCTATTGAGAGATTTCCTGCGCTTCAGGGTAAAACTGCTTTTTCCAGCTATTTCAGACTTTAAACAAAGTGCTGGCTCAGGGAGCAAGGGCGAAGCTGCCCTTTGCTAAGGTACTGGATAAGCTCTCGCCTTTTCGCAACCTTAACAATTTCAGCTCTCAAGTCGTTTCACAGCGTGCCGATAACGTATCTGACAACTTACAGGGAGAAAAATGATGTCTTCAATTTCCGGAATTCTAAGCAGTGCAGTCAGTGGCGGTGACAGCGGTGGCGGCAGTGTTGCCTCGCAGGTCGCGGCGCTGAATAAACAGATTCAGAACGTCTTAGCGCAAGTCAAAGAGCTGGCCGACAACAAAGAACTGACTGACGAACAGAAGTCTGAAATGCAGCAGATGTATCAGTCACAAATCACCATGCTGCAGGCACAGATTGCTCAGCTGGAACAGAAGCAGGCCGAGCAGGATCAGCCAAAGAGTGACAGCTCGTCTGTCAGTGAGAGCAAAGCAGACGGGATTAACCGCCCTACCGACACCAACAAAATTGACGTCTACATCTAAAATGCGGGCCTGGCCTCGCGTTGTTGCGCCAGCAGCGTCGCCTGCTGGCGCACCTCCTGCCAGATCGCTTCGGCAGCAGGCGTCAGCGAACGGTTTTTACGCTTGATCAGCGTAAGGCTGCGATTGATTTCAGGATATAGACGCCGCACCGTTAATGCGCGATCCGCCGGTAACGGTAACGCCAGCGCGGGCAGAATACTGATGCCGATCCCCACCTGTACCATCGGAAACAGCGTAGCGGGATGACCAATCTCCTGAACGACTTCAGCCCTGATATTCTGCTGCTGCATCGCCGCATCAATGAGGACCCGACTGCCCGAAGCATAGTCCTGAAGCACCATGGTGCGGCCATCCAGCATTGACCATTCTGCCCTTTCCACCTGCGCCAGCGGATCATCATCACGGCATAGCAGCAGGAAAGGCTCATCCAGAATCGCGATGCTGTCAAAATCGCTGTCGCTGAGTGGCCCAATCACAATCCCGAAATCGACTTCGGCGTTACGCACACTTTGCAGCACCCACTGCTGGGCGCGATCGTGCAGTATCACTTTGATGTCAGGAAAGTGTTGCTGGCTGGCGGCCAGACATTGCGGCATCAGATGAGCGGAAATGGTCTGGCTGGCTGCCACCCTGACGGTACCACTGCGCTGTTCGCCAAAACTGCGGATATCCAGCAGCGTGGTATGAATCTCCTCCAGCAGGCGCTCCATGCGTGACGCCAGCTGTTTTCCCGCTTCAGTCAGCATCACCTCCCGGGTGGTTCGATCCAGCAATCGCACGCCGGTTTCCGCTTCCAGCTCTTTAATACTGTGGCTGACCGCCGACTGACTCAGACCTATCGCCTGCCCCGCCTGGCTGAATCCGCCATAGTGAGCCACCGCAATAAAGGTTCGTAGCTGACGCAGGGTGTAATTCATCGATTCTGCTCATAGATTAATTCAATAAATCAATTTTATTTCTAAACAGGTTTCACGCACAATCGCGCTATTGAAAAATTTACCGGAATTTAACAATGGGATTTTTAAAACTCGATCCGATGATGGTTAAACTCATCATCACCGTGCTGCTGGCCTCTTTCCTGCCAGCCAGAGGGATCTACGTTGATATATTCAGCTATCTCGCGACGGCAGCAATAGCACTGCTGTTCTTTATGCATGGTGCCAAGTTGTCGCGTGAAAAGATCATCTCAGGCAGCAGTCACTGGCGGTTGCATCTGTGGATTATGTTCAGCACCTTTGTGCTGTTTCCGGTGCTGGGTCTGTTGCTGGTCTGGTGGCATCCGGTTAATGTCGGCCCGGAAATTTATACCGGCTTTATCTACCTCTGTATCCTGCCTGCGACCGTGCAATCCGCTATCGCGTTTACCTCCATGGCGGGCGGTAACGTTGCGGCAGCGGTATGCAGCGCCTCTGCATCAAGCCTGCTGGGTGTGTTTATTTCGCCGTTGCTGGTGAACCTGGTGATGGATATTCACAGCAGCGCGCCCAGCGATGGACTGGAGCAGATCGGGAAGATTATGCTGCAACTGATGGTGCCTTTCGTACTGGGACACCTCTCACGGCGCTGGATCGGTGGCTGGGTTGAGAAGCACCGCAGCCTGATTGGCAAAACCGACCAGACCTCGATTCTGCTGGTGGTCTACTCCGCCTTCAGTGAAGCGGTGGTTAATGGCATCTGGCATCGCGTTGGGTTGATTACGCTGCTGTGGATTGTGGCAGGCTCAATCATTCTGCTGACCGCCGTGCTGATTATCAACCTGCTGGCCTCGCGTCTGTTCCGCTTTAAACGCGCCGATGAGATTGTGGTGCTGTTTTGTGGTTCGAAGAAGAGTCTGGCGAATGGCGTGCCGATGGCGAATATCCTGTTCCCGGCCAGTACCGTGGGGATTATTGTGCTGCCGCTGATGATTTTCCATCAGGTACAGCTGATGGTCTGCTCATTTATTGCCGGACGTTATAAGAAGACCAATGAGAAGCAGCAGCAGGCTGTGCAGGTCAAAGATTCGGTGATGGAGTCTCAGAAATAGATCGGCTGCCCGCCTGGGCGGGCAGCGTTACTTGCGGGTCTGAAGCGGTTTAACTAACCCTTCCAGACCCTCAATTTTTATTGTCAGGGTGAGTTGCATGAGATCGCCCAGCAGACCAGACGGAAAGTCCCCGCTGCGGGCAAACCACAGCAGGTAAGGCTCAGGCAGATCGAGCAGCATCCGTCCCTTATATTTGCCAAACGGCATAGGCGTATTAGCTATCGCCACCAGCTGATGTTCATCCATCTGAGGCTCCCAGCAGGCGGATCATTTCCGCTTCATCAATCACTTCAATGCCAAGCTCCGCTGCTTTCGCCAGCTTTGAACCGGCCGCTTCACCGGCAATCAGCAAATCGGTTTTCTTTGAGACACTGCCGCTGACTTTTGCGCCCAGTGCGATCAGCTGCGCTTTGGCATCATCGCGGTTCATCTGCGACAGTGAGCCGGTCAGCACCACCGTTTTACCCGCGAACGGACTGTCGATCTCTTCGGCTCTCACCACCACCACCTGCGGCCAGTGAATACCGATATCTTCGACCAGCTGGCGGATAACCTCACGGTTGCTCTCCTCTTCCATGAAATTGCGCACGTGTGCCGCAACGACTTTGCCGACATCCGGCACCGCAATCAGCGCCTCAAGATCGGCATCCATGACCTTCTGCAACTCACCAAAATGGTTAGCCAGATTGGCAGCGGTGGCTTCACCCACTTCACGAATGCCCAGTGCATAGAGGAAACGCGCCAGCGTAGTCGATTTCGCTTTCTCCAGCGCGTCGACAACGTTTTGCGCCGATTTCGGCCCCATGCGTTCCAGTCCGGTCAGTTTGGCCGCAGTAAGACGGAACAGATCCGCAGGTGTGTTGACGTACTCTTTCTCTACCAGCTGGTCGATAATCTTATCGCCCATGCCATCAACATCCAGCGCCCGGCGCGAGACAAAATGCTTCAGCGCCTCTTTGCGCTGAGCACCGCAGATTAAACCGCCCGTGCAGCGCGTGACCGATTCCCCTTCGACCCGTTCAACCTCGGAACCACAGACCGGACAGTGTGCCGGGAACAGGACTTCACGCGTCTGTTCAGGGCGCTCGGCCATCACCACGTTGACCACCTGCGGGATCACATCACCGGCGCGGCGAATAACGACCCGATCCCCGATGCGTAATCCCAGCCGCTCGATTTCATCCGCGTTATGCAGCGTGGCATTGCTGACGATCACGCCCGCGACCTGCACCGGCTCAAGGCGAGCCACCGGTGTGATAGCCCCGGTGCGGCCAACCTGAAATTCGACGTCCCGCACCCAGGTCAGTTGTTCCTGTGCCGGGAATTTAAAGGCAATCGCCCAGCGCGGCGCGCGCGCCACAAAGCCCAGCTTTTCCTGCAGTTCCTGTGAATCGACTTTGATCACTACGCCATCAATATCAAAACCCAGATTCGGACGCTGTTGTTCAATATCACGATAGAAGGCCAGGGCTTCTTCTGCGTTGTGCACCAGCTTAATGCGGTCGCTGACCGGCAAACCCCAGGCTTTAAACTGTTGCAGACGCCCCATGTGACTGTGCGGCATCTCACCGCCTTCCAGCAGGCCAAAACCGTAGCAGAAGAAGGTCAGCGGACGTTTGGCGGTAATGCGCGGATCCAGCTGACGCAGAGAACCGGCTGCTGCATTGCGCGGATTAGCAAAGACTTTGCCATCAGTCCGGCGTGCTTCCTCATTCAGCTTTTCAAAGCCGCGCTGCGTCATAAATATTTCGCCACGCACTTCCAGCCGTGCCGGAATGTTGTCGCCTTTAAGCCGCAGCGGGATAGCGCGAATGGTGCGGACATTGGCGGTAATGTTCTCGCCGGTTGTGCCGTCACCGCGCGTTGCGGCCTGGACCAGCAGACCATTTTCATACATCAGGCTGACCGCAGCGCCATCGAGCTTGAGTTCACAGCAGTAGGTTATGTCGTCACTGCTTTTCAGGCGATCCTGCACCCGCTTGTTGAAAGCCATAAACGTGGCTTCATCAAAGGCGTTATCCAGCGACAGCATCGGGACTTCATGGCGCACCTGCTCGAAGACCGTCAGCGGCGCGGCACCCACGCGTTGTGTCGGCGAGTCTGGCGTAATGAGATCCGGGTGCTCCTCCTCCAGCTGACGCAGTTCACGCATCAGACGATCGTATTCAGCATCCGGCACTTCCGGCGCATCCATAACGTGATAGAGATATTCATGATGGCGCAACGTGGTGCGCAGTTCGGTGATGTGATCCTGGACGGATTTCATAAAGCCCCATCAGATAAAAAACCCCCGACAGGCGGGGGTTTGTTTTTAACAATTCAGATAGCGTTTAGCGCAGGTCTCAGACGCCAACCACATCGCGGATACGCGCTTTGTAAGTTTCCAGCTTCTGTGGCGTCATCATGCGACGCTCATCATCCAGCACCACGCCACCTACATCATCAGCGATACGCTGAGCCGACTGCAGCATCAGCTTGAAGTTCTGATTCGCATCGCCATAAGAAGGCACCATCATAAAGATAGAGATGCCAGGCGTGCTGAAATCGGTCATCAGGTCAGGATTGAATGAGCCCGGCTTAACCATATTGGCCAGACTGAACAATACAGGGCCGCTGCCAGCCGGACTGAGATGACGATGGAAAATGTTCATTTCACCAAACTGGAAGCCCGCCTGGAGAATACCCTGCAGTAGGGCCTCACCGTTCAGTTCACCGCCCGAGTGTGCGGCAACATGCAGCACCAGTACCGCTTCTTTCGGTTTTTCCGCTGGCGCTTTAGCAGCAGGCTGTGCTGGCGCGGGCGCCGGTGTCACTTCAGGCTGCGGCTCAGGTTCTGCCTGGTACTGCGGTGCTGGCTGTACAGATTCCAGCGGGTCGAGATCCAGCAGCGGGTCGGCCTGAACGGGCGGCGCGACAAAAGTGGGTGCGGGCTGCTGACGAACCGGTTCAGGGCGCGACTGCGGAGCAGGCTGCGGTGCCGTGTTAAAAAGCGGGTCGCTTTCAGGTTCGGGTTGCGGTGCGGGTCGTGGCGCAGGCTGACGCACAGGCTCAGCGGGCGCAAGCTTACGCGGCGCTTCTGGCTGTGGCTCGCGAATCTCATCGAAACGCGGTTCCTGATGTACGTTGCGATCAGAACGAACGCGAACCTCGCCGACGCCATCATCCTCGTCGTCAATCAGGTCCTGCTCATCATTTTCATCACGTTGTTTTAGACGTTTGTGCGGGCGATCGCGGAACACTGACGAACGCTCTTTACGGCTGGTCCACAGCCCGTGAAGAAGGAGCGCTATAATGGCGATCGCGCCAACAACGATTAATATCAGACGCAAATCCTGCATCATTGTATTCTCTGTTGTTCCAATACCTTGCCACCGCGGCAAACTTTATCCTCTAACTGTATTTGCCCTGCTACACAAGTGCAAGTCTGTGCACTATTTTCTGACAAATAAGATAGGCAACCCACGCTTTTTCGCTGTTTTTTTACCCAAACGGCACCTGGCCTGGAGAAAAAGCCAGGTTATAGTGGGCGCGCCTTAACATCTTCAGGAGAACTGGCTTTATGGCCATTGAGAATTCCGTCTCAAATTTTAACGGCATGCACTACTTTAGCCAGGGCTGGAAACTGGTACGTCTGCCTGGCATTCGCCGCTTTGTAGTGATGCCGTTGCTGATCAATATCGTGATGCTGGGTGGCGCTTTCATCTGGCTGTTCTATCGTCTCGGTGACTGGATCCCGCGGCTGATGGCCCATATTCCGGACTGGCTGCAGTGGCTGAGCTATCTGTTATGGCCGCTGTCGGTGATTGCGATTGTGCTGGTGTTTAGCTACTTCTTTTCGACCCTGGCAAACTTAATTGCCGCTCCGTTTTGCGGCCTGCTGGCCGAGCAACTGGAAGGCCGCCTGACAGGCAAGCCCCTGCCGGACAGCGGCTGGGCTGGAATGATTAAGGATGTGCCGCGCATTATGAAGCGCGAGCTGCAAAAACTGGGTTATTACCTGCCCCGCGCGCTGGGACTGCTGCTGCTCTACTTTATTCCTGGCTTTGGCCAGACCGTTGCGCCGGTGCTGTGGTTCCTGTTCAGCGCCTGGATGTTGTCCATCCAGTATTGCGACTACCCGTTTGATAACCACAAAGTGCCGTTTCAGCAGATGCGTAACGCCCTGCGTCAGCACAAAACGGCCAATATGCAGTTTGGCGCGCTAATCAGTCTGTTCACCATGATCCCGGTTCTGAACCTGGTGATCATGCCGGTTGCCGTCTGCGGTGCCACCGCCATGTGGGTCGATCGCTACCGGTCAACGCTGGCACGTGATGAGTTGCGCTAAATTCATCAGTGCGCCTTATGCTCTTTTTAGCAGGGCTTATTGCCGGGCGACATATAGATATACGATTTCTTTCCTTCCGCCACCAGGCAGAAAAGGTATGCTCATAGGGTTCCCAATAATTCATACAGTTAAGGACAGGCTATGAGTAAGATCTATGAAGACAACTCTTTGACAATTGGTCATACGCCATTGGTTCGACTGAACCGCATCGGTAACGGCCGCATCCTTGCGAAAGTTGAATCCCGTAACCCGAGCTTCAGCGTAAAATGCCGTATCGGTGCCAATATGATTTGGGACGCAGAAAAACGCGGTATTCTGAAACCGGGTGTTGAACTGGTTGAACCGACCAGCGGCAACACCGGTATTGCTCTGGCCTATGTCGCCGCAGCGCGCGGTTATAAATTAACGCTGACGATGCCAGAAACCATGTCAGTGGAGCGCCGTAAGTTGCTGAAGGCGCTGGGCGCGACGCTGATACTGACCGAAGGCGCCAAAGGCATGAAAGGTGCCATCAGCAAAGCTGAAGAGGTTGTTGCCAGCAATCCGGATAAATATGTGCTGCTGCAGCAGTTCAGCAACCCGGCCAACCCGGAAATCCATGAAAAGACCACCGGCCCGGAAATCTGGGAAGACACGGACGGCGAAGTGGATGTCTTTATTGCCGGTGTCGGCACCGGCGGTACGCTGACCGGCGTGAGCCGCTACATCAAAAACACCAAAGGCAAAAAAGATCTGATTACCGTCGCGGTTGAGCCGACCGATTCCCCGGTGATTGCTCAGGCGCTGGCGGGCGATGAGATCAAGCCCGGCCCACACAAAATTCAGGGTATCGGCGCAGGCTTTATCCCGGGCAACCTTGAGCTGAATCTGGTGGACCGCGTCGTGGCCATCACCAATGAAGAAGCGATCAGTACGGCGCGTCGGCTGATGGAAGAGGAAGGTATTCTGGCCGGTATCTCATCCGGTGCTGCCGTTGCCGCGGCGCTGAAGCTGCAGGAAGATGAAGCCTTCGCCAACAAAAATATTGTGGTGATCCTCCCCTCCTCCGGTGAACGCTATCTGAGTACCGCCTTGTTTGCCGATCTCTTCACTGAAAAAGAGCTTCAGTAGCAGAGGCCGATAGTCCGAAAATGGAGAAAAAAGCACCCAATCGGGTGCTTTTTTGTGGTGCAGATCTCACTTTCATCACCCGGCAGATTGATTTCAGTGACGCCGCTCTGGTATTTAGACTGCCAATTATTTCGATGCCTGAAATTAATCCGCGTTTGAAGTGGATCAAGCTGAATCGATTTACGGATTCAGTGAAACGGCGAATCACGGCATAATTAACCGGTGACGTGTAGAATCGGTTTTGAGACGCAACGGACTGTAGATTTGACGCATGCGCGTCTTTGGTCAGCATGAAGCTATACCCGCGCACCTACACAGGCTAAAGTAAAGGCTCCAGGCTAGACTTTAGATCCATAACACTCATCCTGATAACGTTGGGGAAATAGAATGTTCCAGCAAGAAGTTACCATTACTGCACCAAACGGTCTGCACACTCGCCCAGCTGCGCAATTCGTTAAAGAAGCCAAAGCTTTCCAGTCAGAAATTACCGTGACCTCTAACGGTAAATCAGCGAGCGCGAAGAGCCTGTTCAAGCTGCAGACACTGGGTTTAACCCAGGGAACGGTTGTGACCCTTTCCGCGGAAGGTGAAGACGAGCAGAAAGCAGTTGAGCATCTGGTCAAACTGATGGCTGAACTGGAGTAATCTCCGCTCAGCTCTCCAGCAAATCGACTCCTCTGCGCCATTGAGTGCAAACATCTTGATCGCGGACAACCTGTCCGCGTTATTGCTTTCGTAGAGTACGTGTCCCGCGACAATGGCACCGCACAGAGTCCCATCAGCCATCGTGATTAAAAGGTAGCGTTATGATTTCAGGCATTTTAGCATCACCAGGTATCGCTTTCGGCAAAGCACTGCTGCTGAAAGAAGACGAGATCGTCATCAACCGCAAGAAAATTTCTGATGACCAGGTTGAGCAGGAAGTCCAGCGCTTCCTCGATGGCCGCAGCAAAGCGGCATTACAACTGGAAGCGATTCGCGTCAAAGCGGGTGAAACCCTCGGTGAAGAGAAAGCAGCAATCTTCGAAGGCCACATTATGTTGCTGGAAGATGAAGAGCTGGAGCAGGAAATCATCGACCTGATCAAAAAAGATCACGCTTCTGCCGATGCTGCTGCTTACTCGGTTATCGATGGCCAGGCGAAAGCACTGGAGGAGTTAGATGACGAATATCTGAAAGAGCGTGCGGCTGACGTACGTGACATAGGTAAACGTCTGCTGCAAAACATCCTCGGTCTGCATATCGTTGACCTGAGCGCTATTCCGGACGAATCCATTCTGGTGGCAAAAGATTTAACGCCGTCAGAAACCGCACAGCTGAACCTGAAGAAGGTGCTGGGCTTTATCACCGATCTGGGTGGCCGTACCTCACATACCTCAATCATGGCGCGCTCGCTGGAGATCCCAGCCATTGTCGGTACCGGCAATGTGACCGTCACGGTTAAAAATGGCGATTTCCTGATTCTGGATGGCGTTAACAATGCGATTCACGTCAATCCTTCAGAAGCGATTCAGGAAGAGCTGAAAGCCGTACAGAACCAGTATCTGTCGGAAAAACATGAATTAGCTAAGCTGAAAGATCTGCCAGCCGTTACGCTGGATGGTCATCAGGTTGAAGTCTGCGCCAACATCGGTACTGTGCGCGATATCGCCGGTGCTGAACGTAACGGCGCTGAAGGCGTGGGTCTCTACCGCACCGAATTCCTGTTTATGGATCGTGACTCACTGCCAAGCGAAGAAGAGCAGTTCCAGGCGTACAAAGCTGTCGCTGAAGCCATGGGTTCACAGGCCGTTATCGTGCGTACCATGGACATCGGCGGCGACAAAGACCTGCCTTACATGAACCTGCCAAAAGAAGAGAACCCGTTCCTCGGCTGGCGCGCTATCCGTATCGCCATGGACCGCAAAGAGATTCTGCATGCGCAGCTGCGTGCCATCCTGCGCGCCTCCTCTTTCGGTAAACTGCGCATCATGTTCCCGATGATTATTTCGGTTGAAGAAGTACGCAGCCTGAAAGCGGAACTGGAACTGCTGAAAGCGCAGTTGCGTGAAGAAGGTAAAGCCTTTGATGAGAGCATCGAAGTCGGCATCATGGTGGAAACCCCGGCTTCAGCCGTGATTGCTCATCATCTGGCGAAGGAAGTCGACTTCTTCAGTATTGGGACAAACGATCTGACGCAGTATACTCTGGCGGTCGATCGTGGTAATGATTTGATCTCGCACCTGTACAACCCAATGGCGCCGTCTGTGCTTAACTTAATCAAGCAAGTCATTGATGCATCTCACGCTGAAGGTAAATGGACCGGCATGTGTGGTGAGCTGGCAGGTGATGAACGTGCTACACTACTGTTACTGGGAATGGGGCTGGACGAGTTCAGCATGAGTGCCATTTCTATCCCTGGCATCAAGAAAATCATTCGTAATACTAATTTTGAAGATGCGAAGGCATTGGCGGAGCAGGCACTGGCTCAACCGACAGCGGAAGATTTAATGAACCTGGTAAACAAGTTCATTAAGGAAAAAACGCTCTGCTAATCCGCATGATGCTGGCCCCAAATTACTGCTTAGGAGAAGATCATGGGTTTGTTTTCTAAACTTTTTGGCGAAAAAACGGATAGCGCTGGGACAATTGACATCGTAGCGCCTCTGTCAGGCGAAATCGTGAACATTGAAGACGTACCAGATGTGGTGTTTGCAGAAAAAATCGTGGGCGACGGTATTGCGATCAAGCCCAACGGCAACAAAATGGTTGCTCCTGTTGATGGCACTATCGGTAAGATTTTTGAAACCAATCACGCTTTTTCGATCGAATCAGACAATGGCATTGAGCTGTTCGTCCACTTCGGTATCGATACGGTAGAACTGAAAGGTGAAGGCTTCAAACGCATCGCTGAAGAAGGCCAGAAGGTCAAAAAAGGCGACGTGGTTATCGAGTTTGACCTGCCGTTGCTGGAAGAGAAAGCGAAATCAACCCTGACACCGGTTGTCATCTCCAACATGGATGAAATCAAGGAATTGATTAAGCTGACTGGCCAGGTCACCGTCGGCGAAACGCCGGTGATTCGCATCAGAAAGTAAGCATTCGTTCATAACATAACGGCACCCGCGGGTGCCGTTATCGTTTCTGCTGTATGCCTGTTCAGGGCTGCCAGTGCGGCAGACGCAGCGTCAGTTCCAGTCCGCCTTCTGGCCGGTTTCTTGCCTCGACCTCACCATGATGCGCCAGCACCACCTTGCGCACGATAGCCAGTCCCAGCCCATAACCTTTGCCCATCAGCGGCGAATTCACCCGCACAAACGGGTCAAAGATGCTGGAGAGCTTATCCTCATCGACACCCGGCCCCTGATCGCGCACCTGAATCACCAGCCACTGCTGTTCTGCGCGCAGATGAACATCAATCCGCTGCCCTGGCTGAGAGAAGCGCAGCGCATTGCGTAATACATTCTCTGCTCCGCGCCGTATCAGCTCTGCATTGCCCCGCACGGTGTAATCAGCCCGATCGTCGACCTGCAACTCTACCTGCACGCCTGGGATCTGCGCTTCATAACGGACATCGGTAATAACCGCCTGCAGCAAGCCGGTCAGATCAAAATATTGCTCATCCGGGATGCTTTCATGCTCAGCCCGCGACAGTGTCAGCAGTTCACCGATCATCTTGTCCAGCCGACGCGCCTCTTCATCAATGCGATCAAGCGAACTGTTCACACTTTCTGGCGTCTGTCTGGCCAGCCCGGTCGCCAGCTGCAGTCGCGCCAGCGGTGAACGAAGCTCATGTGAGATATCATGCAACAGTTCTTCACGGGCGCGCACCAGGGTATCGAGCCGCTCGACCATGGCGTCAAAGGCTTCAGCGACGTTTGAGATCTCGTCGTGGCGCTTACGCATGATCGGAAACAGCCGCACGCTTAAATCGCCCTCAGCCACGCGGGAAAATCCTTCCCGCAGCTGACGCATAGGTCGCGTCAGATTCCAGGCCAGAAGCAGACTGAACAGCAATCCCACCGAACCGGCGAAGACAAACATCGGCTCAGGAATATTCAGAAATTTGCGCGGCATCATGTTCAGCGTACTGTCTTTACGCATGCCATCCAGGTCGTAGCGTAGCTGATAGGCTTTGCCATCCGCGCCGCGAACCCAGCGCACAACCTCTTCAGGAAAGCGCCCTCTGATATCCAGGTTGCCGCTGTTTTCTGATTGGGACGGTTTTGTCTGTTGGGTGACGTGGAAGAACTGCCGGTCGCTGTTATCCCAGTCCGAGAGCATCGCATTCAGCGCATCAGGCCCACCCCGCTCCAGCACTGACGCGGCGGAGGTCATCTGCAGATCCACAATACGACGGATAGCCACGAGTTCAGGCGGTTCATGCCGTTTACCGGAGAGCGTAAAGCCGAGCCAGATAAGCTGGCTCATAATGACGAATACGATCCAGAAGCCGATAAAGATCTTCCAGAACATGCGTCCACGGTAACTCTGCTTCATCGAATACGGTAGCCGATGCTGCGAACGGTTTCGATGTTGATGCTGTCAGCGGTTAATGCACTGAGCTTCTGACGAATGTTACTGATATGTACATCGACGCTGCGGTCATAGGCTTCACGCGGACGACCGAGTCCCTTTTCAGAGAGCTCATCTTTTGACACCACTCTGTCCGGCGCACGCAGCAGCAGATCCAGCAGATTAAATTCCGACGCCGTCAGATCAAAGGTTTTACCCTGCCATTCGCTAATGCGGGTGGCGGGATTAAGCATGAGTTCCCCCCAGCGCAGCGGCTCTCTGGCGTCTGGCTGTGGCGCCTGCTCTTCGAAACGGCGCAATACGGCGCGCAGACGCGCCACCAGTTCACGGGGATAGCAGGGCTTGGGCATATAGTCATCCGCGCCCATCTCCAGACCGATCACGCGATCAATATTATCGCCTTTGGCAGTCAGCATAATCACCGGTATCCGGCTGTTCTGGCGCACCTGACGCAACACATCAATGCCGCTCATGTCGGGCAGCATAATGTCCAGGATCATGGCGGTGAACTCTCCCGATAACGCGCCCTGCACGCCGGCGCTGCCGGTCAGAACCAGCTGGGCATCAAACCCTTCCCCGATCAGGTACTGGCTTAACATGGTGCCTAATTCAACATCATCATCAACAAGCAAAATTTTCATGGTTATCTCTCTGGAGAATTGCCGCTATTTTGTCCTGTGCTGAACATTCGCGCAGCCTGATTTACGCGATCCTTACAGATTCAGTCTGTCTGGCACCGAAAATTGGGGTTAAAAAAAGGCCTGTGGGCAGTAAATGCACGCACAGGCCTGATTCCGCATCAGCAGAGGTTACTGATGATAGAGTCCGGTAGATAGATAACGGTCACCGCGATCGCAGGCGATCGCCACCACCACGCTGCCAGGATTGGCCTGCGCAATGCGCAGCGCACCCGCCACCGCGCCGCCTGAACTGACGCCACAGAAAATGCCTTCACGGCGTGCCAGCGCCCGCATCGTCTCTTCCGCTTCCTTTTGCGTCATATCCATTACATCATCGACCAGATCGGGACGATAGATCCCCGGCAGATAGGCAAGCGGCCAGCGACGAATGCCTGGAATACTGCTGCCTTCGCTGGGCTGCAAACCGATCACCTGCACGCCCGTGTTGAGCTCTTTCAGATATCGTCCTACGCCGGTAATGGTGCCGGTGGTGCCCATGCTGGAGACAAAATGGGTCATGCGCTGGTTCGACTGCTGCCACAATTCCGGGCCGGTGGTCTGATAGTGACCCAGCGGATTATCGGGATTATTAAACTGGTCCAGCACCCGGCCTTCACCGCGCGCCGCCATCGCCTGCGCCAGATCGCGTGCGCCCTCCATGCCCTGTTCACGGGGCACCAGAATTAACTCTGCGCCATAGGCGCGCATCGCGTCCTGCCGCTCCTGACTCATATTGTCGGGCATCAGCAGGCGAAGTCGGTAGCCTTTCATCGCCGCGATCATCGCCAGCGCAATCCCGGTGTTGCCGCTGGTAGCTTCAATCAGCTGATCGCCAGGTGCAATATCACCACGCAGCTCTGCCTGATTGATCATCGACCAGGCCGCGCGATCTTTTACCGAACCTGCCGGATTATTGCCTTCCAGCTTGAGCCAGACCTCGCTGCCGTTGGCGGGCGTCAGGCGCTGCAACTTGATCAGCGGGGTATTGCCGATGGTATTTTCGAGAGTCGTCACGGTGCGGTTCCTGGCATCTTACAAACCAGATGCGAAAAAAAGGCGGGAGTGACACTCCCGCCCGGTGTTGAAGAGAAAATATCAGGCGCTTTGTGCAAAGGCAACTGCGCGCAGTGGCGTATCGCCCTTATAGAGACGCGCCTGCTGTAAGCCAACAAACAGACGCTCGCCGCGAATCGGCGCTGTCTGCTCACCTTCAAACACCACCGAAACCGGCTCGCTCTGCCAGCCGGCAGGCTGGACGACCAGCTGCCAGAAGTGTCCACGCGGGCTCACTTCCAGTACCTGTACCGGCAGCGGGGTTTCCAGACTGCTGCGGCGTGACACGTCGATTTCCCACGGACGCAGGAACAGCTCAACCGCGCCCTGGTGGGCCGAGGTATAGCCCAGCGGCCAGTGGTGCGCGCCAACATGGAACTGTGATCCCTGAATCTCGCCATCAAAGCGGTTCACTTCACCCAGGAATTCCAGCACAAAACGGGTCGCCGGATCGCGCCACACATCATCTGGCGTGCCGACCTGTTCAATATTGCCCTGACTCATCACCACCACGCGATCCGCGACTTCCATCGCCTCTTCCTGGTCGTGGGTGACAAACACACTGGTGAATTTCAGCTCTTCATGCAGCTGACGCAGCCAGCGGCGCAGCTCTTTACGCACCTGAGCATCCAGCGCGCCAAAGGGTTCATCCAGCAGCAGAATCTGCGGTTCAACCGCTAACGCACGCGCCAGCGCCACACGCTGTTTCTGGCCGCCCGACAGCTGTGCCGGGAAGCGATTCGCCAGATGAGCCAGCTGCACCATCTCCAGCAGACGGGTAACACGCTGTTTGATCTCCGCCGTTGAAGGACGCTCACGACGTGGCAGCACGGTCAGGCCAAAGGCGATGTTGTCGAATACCGTCATATGACGGAACAGCGCGTAGTGCTGGAAGACAAAACCGACCTGACGATCGCGAGCATGCAGGCGGCTGACATCGTTACCATGAAAACGGATTTGACCGCTGTTCTGATGCTCCAGCCCGGCAATAATGCGCAGCAGCGTGGTTTTACCCGAGCCTGATGGGCCAAGCAGCGCCACCATTTCACCCGAGGCAATATCCAGAGAGATATCGTTCAGCACCGATGTGCGACCAAAGGATTTGTTGATCTTGTTAATCTCAATGCTCATGATTTCCCTCCTGTTGCAGGCGTTTGTGCTGTTGCTCTAAACGCCACTGCACAATGCTTTTCAGAAACAGCGTCACAATTGCCATCAGGGTTAACAGGGCGGCCGCGGTGAACGCGCCAACGGTGTTGTAGTCCTGATGCAATAATTCAACCTGAAGCGGTAATGTGTAGGTCTCACCGCGAATCGATCCCGATACCACCGAGACCGCACCAAATTCACCAATCGCACGGGCGTTGGTCAGCACGATGCCATACAGCAGCGCCCAGCGAATGTTCGGCAGCGTTACGCGGCGGAACATCTGCCAGCCAGAGGCGCCCAGCAGCACCGCCGCTTCATCTTCGTGACTGCCCTGACTCAGCATCACCGGGACCAGTTCGCGCACCACAAACGGACAGGTCACAAACACCGTCGCCAGCACCATGCCAGGCCAGGCAAACATAATCTGGATGTTATGCGCATCCAGCCAGCCGCCTGCCGGGCCATTAACGCCCCAGAACAGCAGATACATCAGACCGGCCACGACCGGCGACACGGCAAAAGGAATATCAAACAGGGTCAGCAGCAACTGACGCCCCGGAAAGGTAAAGCGCGTCACCAGCCAGGCGAGCAGCGTGCCGAACACCAGGTTAACCGGTACGGTGATCAACGCCACCATCACGGTCAGCCAGATGGCATGCAGCATGTCCGGATCCGCCAGATTGCTGAGGGCGACAATCAGCCCCTGATTCAGCGCTTCCCAGAAGATGGAGGCCATCGGCACCACCAGCAGCAGAATCGAGATCAGCGCGCCGATACTAATCAGCAGCCACTTACCCCAGTTCACTGGCTGACGTGCAGCGTGATTAATCTGTGAAACCTCAGCCATTAGTGACCTCCCAGACGACGGCCAAAGCGGCTCTGTAATGTGTTAATCGCAAATAACAGAATCAGCGATGCCGCCAGGATCACCGAGGCGATGGCGCTGGCCGCCGGATAGTCGAACTCCTGCAGCCGGACAAAAATCATCAGTGAGGTGACTTCCGTTTTCCAGGCGATGTTACCGGCAATAAAGATCACCGCACCAAATTCACCCAGGCTGCGGGTAAAGGAGAGCGCAGTCCCGGCCAGCAGCGCCGGTGCCACTTCCGGCAACACGACGCGGCGGAAGCTCTGCCATGGCGTGGCACCCAGCGTTTCGGCCGCCTCTTCATACTCCGGGCCTAACTCTTCCAGCACCGGCTGTACGGTACGCACCACAAACGGAATGCTGGTAAAGGCCATGGCGATGGCGATACCAATCCAGGTATAGGAAATTTTGATGTCGAACTGAGCGAACCACTGTCCATACCAGCCGTTGACCGAAAAGAGTCCGGCCAGGGTCAGACCCG
Organism: Pantoea sp. K16; assembly: GCF_048452805.1. Lineage (NCBI taxonomy): Bacteria > Pseudomonadati > Pseudomonadota > Gammaproteobacteria > Enterobacterales > Erwiniaceae > Pantoea > Pantoea sp. K16. Next base: position 17,036 of record NZ_JBLWNV010000010.1, read on the forward strand.
CCACCGCCGTAGGCAGTGCAAACGGCAGATCCATCAGGCCATCCAGCAGCGTCCGGCCCGGAAAACGGTAACGGGTCAGGATCCATGCCATCAGCATGCCGAACACCGCATTAAACAGTGAGGCGACGCCTGCAGAGAGCAGCGTTACTTTATAGGCGGCAATCAGCTGCGGATTGGTCACCACATCCCAGTACTGTTGCAGCGTCATCTGCGACAGCTGCATGATCACCGCGCTGATAGGCAGCAGCAGAATCAGACAGGTAAAGAGTAGGCTGGTGCCGAGGCTGAGACCAAAGCCGGGCAACACGCGTTTCTGGCTGGCTGCAAACATTATCCGCGCCCCGCCGCTAACAACTTATCAAGCTCACCGCCGCTGACGAAGTGCGTCTTCATCACCTTATCCCAGCCGCCAAACGCCTCTTCCACCCGGAACAGGTTGGTCTGCGGGAAGCGATCTTTCTGCTCCGCCATCAGCTGTGCATTGTTCACGCGATAGTAGTAGTGAGTAATAATATTCTGCGCTTCAGGCGTGTAGAGATAGTTCAGATAAGCGCTGGCCGCATCAGCGGTTTTATTGGTCGCGACGTTTTTATCCACCCATGCCACCGGAAACTCCGCCAGAATGTTGGTTTTCGGCACCACCACTTCATACTCATCTTTGCCGTACTGGTTGCGGATGTTATTCACTTCGGACTCAAAGCTAATTAATACGTCGCCCAGGCCACGCTCAGCAAAGGTCGTGGTCGCACCGCGACCGCCGGTGTCGAACACTTCAACGTTTTTCAGGAATTGCGTCATAAAGGCACGGGTTTTGGCCTGATCGCCCCCGTCCGCTTTATCCGCTGCGCCCCAGGCGGCCAGATAGGTATAGCGACCATTCCCGGAGGTTTTCGGATTCGGGAAAATCAGCTTCACATCACTGCGGGTCAAATCTGACCAGTCGTGAATCTGTTTTGGATTCCCTTTGCGCACCAGAAACGCCATGGTGGAGTAGAAAGGCGAGCTGTTATTCGGCAGACGGCTTTTCCAGTCTGCGGCAATCAGGTTGCCTTTATCGTGCAGCACCTGCACATCCGTAACCTGATTGTACGTGACGACATCCGCGCGCAGTCCCTGCAGGATAGCCAGCGCCTGCTTCGATGAACCGGCGTGCGACATCTTAATGGTCAGTGGATCGCCGGGATGGCTGGCATCCCACTGTTTAACGAAGGGAGCATTCAGGGCGACAAACAGCTCCCGCGACACATCGTAAGAGCTATTAAGAAGTTCAGTGGCATTGGCTGCGCCGGCCAGGCTCAGCGACAACGCGATACCGCTCACGATTTTTTTCATCGCTTGTAATGTCATTTGGCACCCTGAAAAAGATTGATGCGGATCTCACCCGCTGAGGCACCAGTTTATTTATAACTCAGTGAAAACCAGTAACGGTTTTATATATCGTTTGATGATTTCAAAGTCGAAAAAAGCATAAGACGACGGCACTGTTTATGCAGAAATCAGCAAAAGCCGATAGGGAGGAGGAACCCCGTGCCGTGCGCGCCGGCAAAGGTTTTGGGAGGCTCAGCGGCCGCCTGACGGGCGGCGCGCTGAAGACGAGGGATTAACGCTGCCAGACAATCTTGCTGATTTTCCAGCTTTTCAGCGTATCGTCCGAGGGCATTAATCCCTCTGGTCCATGCCAGTCACCCTGATAAACATAGGTCAGATGCTGACTGCCAGGCGCACGGCACGCCACGTCACGCGCATCGGTGCCGCTGGCTAAGGTGCAGTTGTCGAAGGCTTTGCTGAACTTATTACTGAAGAGATCACCCACTTTGCTGCCATCGCTGCTGGCGATTGCGCTGTCCATGACCTCAATACGTTCGACCTGCGACTGCCCGTAAATCACCAGCTTAACGTTGCCATCATCCAGCGCCTGCCAGAAAGAGACCACCTGACCATTCTGGCTGCGCATGCCCTGACGCAGGCTATAGTCACCGTTCAGTCCGGCATTAATCGCGTCCTCTTTCATGGCGGTCGAGGCAGTTAACCCACCCACACCCTGTTCTGTCGTGGTCAGCGAGGAACCGAACCAGTTCCACGGCAGCGCCGAAGACCAGTGATACGTCAGCGGATTCCACCAGCTTGCCTGCTGGCTGCTGTCAGCGCCGGAACCCGAACTGGCACAGCCGCTCAGTACAACCGCGGCGATCAGTAGCGTGGAACGAACAGCTTTCATGAGAACTCCTGTAAATGCGATGCCGGAAAGGCGGAACTGATTGGAGTCGCAAAGCGACAAAAAGTTTAGTGAAGATGATGTTCGGGCAGAAAGCAGTCGCGACAGCGGCGGCTGGATTGCAGCCAGATAAGCGCCAGCAGGTCAAAGAGCGTCAGCAGCAATGGCAGCGGTGAGGTGAGCAGATCGCCCTGCACAAACTGCATTCCCTGCCAGAGCAGATTCACCAGCAGCGACAGCGCCAGCACGCTGCGCCAGTGCTGCCAGAGTCGCGGCAGGCGGGTGCGATACCCGGTCAGCAGCAGGCCCGCCAGCGCCGGTAAACCCAGCGCAAGACCGATCCAGAACGCCTGACGATCCGGATAGAACAGCGCCAGCAGATCGTTGCCCTGCTGCCGTGACGCCCCGGCCATCACCAGCAGCAGCCAGGTCCGTGCCTGGAGTAACAGGATCAGCCAAAAAAGAAACGGCAGCCGCAGCTGCCCTCTGGCGTCATACTCGTCCGGCAGATAGCCCGGTGACGGCTTAGTATTCACGATCTTCGATCAGACGTTTACCAAACAGCAGCGCATCAACCGGCTCATAATCGAGCTTCTCATAGAACGCCACCACCTGATCATTCTCTTCGCGGATCATCAGATGCAGTTTCGGACAGCCGCGCGCGATAAGCTTCTTCTCCAGACGATTCATCAGCGCATTCGCAAAGCCGCGTCCCTGATAGTCGGGATGCACGGCCAGATAGTAAGCCGCGCCGCGATGGCCATCATAGCCGCCCATCAGTGTGCCCACGACCACGCCGCCCACTTCAGCGACCAGAAAGAGATCGGGGTCGTGATTCATTTTGCGTTCGATATCCAGCTCAGGATCGTTCCATGGCCGTAACAAATCGCAACGTTCCCATAAGGTGATCACTTCTTCAAAATCTTCCTGGCGGAAGGCGCGGATTTCCATCTTCTTTACCTGCAAATAAGCACAATTTGCTGATTATCACGCATTCTCTGCCGCACGCAACCCTCCATGACGGGCGACAAATAAAAAAGCGCAAATTTACTGTTCGCGACCTGCAATACAAAGTAATGCCCTGAAATGGTTCTGTGATCGCAGGCAGCAGCCCCTTAGGCTATAACACCGGCAAGATTCCTGTTACCGGACCCGCACATGCACCTGCTTAAACGTTTGATTCATCGCCGTCAGTTACTGCTTTCCGGGCTGGCTCTGGCCATTTTATCGCCGCGCGCGGTTCAGGCTAAAGAACAAGCCCTTACTGGTGCAAATCGTCACTCGCGCCCTGCCCCGCCCGCTAAGAACGGTAAACGTATCGTGATGATCGACCCCGGTCACGGCGGCATCGACTCCGGCGCCGTTGGCGAAGAGGGTTCCGAAGAGAAACACATCGTGCTGGAGATTGCCGGTAACGTGCAGCGTCAGCTACAGAGCCATCCGCGCATAGAAGTGCGTCTGACCCGCGACAGCGACCACTTTATTCCGCTCTATCAGCGGGTGGAGATCGCCCACCAGCACGGCGCAGATCTCTTTATGTCGATTCATGCCGACGGTTTTACCAGTCCCGATGCCAGCGGTGCCTCGGTGTTTGCGCTCTCTAATCGCGGTGCCAGTAGCTCGATGGCGCGTTATCTGTCACAGCGGGAGAACGATGCGGATAAGCTGGGTGGCGTGAAAGCGCAGCAGCAGGATCACTATCTGCAGCAGATCCTGTTCGATCTGGTGCAGACGGACACCATCAAAAACAGCCTGACGCTGGGCAAGCATGTACTGGATCAGATCCGCCCGGTTCATCATCTTCACAGCCAGCACACCGAGCAGGCTGCCTTTGCGGTACTCAAGTCACCGTCGATCCCCTCGGTGCTGGTCGAGACCTCCTTTATTACCAATCCGCGTGAAGAGCAGCTGCTTGGCACCACCGCGTTTCGCCAGAAAATCGCCTCGGCTATTGCCAGCGGCATCGTCAATTACTTTGATGAGTTTGATCGGCGCAACACCTGATGCGTGTCGCCGGTTCAGGCCGTGCGACTCGCTGCACTCATGCAAGCGGCGCGGTTTTGCGTATAATCGCGTCAGACTTTGACAAACCATAAGCGAAAAAATGGCTGATATTTCCCGCGTAAAAGCGTTCCTGCTCGCATTGCAGGATGAGATTTGTAACCAGCTGGCGGCTGAAGATGGCGGCGCAGCGTTTGCCGAAGATAGCTGGCAGCGTCCTGGCGGCGGCGGCGGTCAGAGCCGCGTGCTGCGCAACGGCGCGGTGTTTGAGCAGGCGGGCGTCAACTTTTCGCACGTGCATGGCGATCAGATGCCGGCATCCGCCACTGCACACCGGCCGGAGCTGGCGGGTCGCAGCTTTGAAGCGATGGGCGTGTCGCTGGTGATCCACCCGAACAATCCCTATGTGCCCACCAGCCACGCCAACGTGCGCTTTTTTATCGCGGAGAAACCGGGTGCCGATCCGGTCTGGTGGTTTGGTGGCGGATTTGACCTGACCCCTTTTTATGGCTTCGAAGAAGATGCGCTGCACTGGCACCAGACCGCCGCTGATCTCTGCCAGCCTTTTGGCGAGGATGTCTATCCGCGCTATAAAAAGTGGTGTGATGACTATTTCTATCTGAAGCATCGTGATGAGCAGCGCGGCATTGGCGGCCTCTTTTTTGACGATCTCAATACGCCCGACTTTGAGCAGAGCTTCAGCTTTATGCAGGCGGTAGGCCGCGGCTTTATGGATGCCTATCGGCCGATTGTGGCGCGCCGTAAAGATCACCCGTGGGGCGATCGTGAGCGCCAGTTCCAGCTCTATCGCCGTGGTCGCTATGTGGAGTTTAATCTGGTGTGGGACCGCGGCACGCTGTTTGGTCTGCAGACCGGCGGTCGCACTGAATCGATCCTGATGTCGATGCCCCCGCTGGTCCGCTGGGAATATGATTATCAGCCCGATGCCGACTCACCTGAAGCCGCCCTCTATCGCGATTTCCTGCCGGTGAAGAACTGGCTGAATCTGCCCGGCTGATCGTTTCTGCCGCTGCAGCGCGCGTCTCAACCCGCGCTGCGCTTACCTCTCGCCTGATCGGCCTCTTCTTTTTTACAGGGCACAGATTGCTACAGTGTGGCCTGCGTCATTCCTCCTGACTGCTATGCTTATGGGTGGAATATGGCGCACCCCACGGTTAACACCGCATGACGGCTCCTTCGCACCGCCTCGCAGCGCAACAATCAGAGAAACCGCATGTTCATCAGAAACTCTCTGTTGCAATGTTATGGGTTCGCGTTCCCGGTAGCAGAACATGCCACAGACCGGCTGCGAGGCCTGAGGTGCCCCCTGTTCGCTTTCATTTTTCTTTTCAAGGAGTTTAGAGATGAACCAGCTAGAAGCCCTAAAACAGTTCACCACCGTGGTGGCGGACAGTGGTGATATCGAATCGATTCGTAATTACCATCCGGAAGACGCCACCACCAACCCCTCACTCATTCTGAAAGCGTCCGGTCTCGAAGGGTATAAGCACCTGATGGATGACGCGATTGAGTACGCCAAAAAACAGGGCGGCAGCAAAGAGACGCAGATTATTAACGCCAGCGACAAAGTGGCGATCAACCTTGGTATGGAAATCCTGAAAAGCATACCGGGCCGTGTTTCGACCGAAGTGGATGCGCGCCTCTCCTTCGATCGTGGCATGTGTGTGACCAAAGCAGAAAAACTGATTCGGATGTATGAAGAGCACGGTATCGATCGCTCACGCGTACTGATTAAGCTGGCCTCGACCTGGGAAGGCATCCGCGCAGCGGAAGAGCTGGAGAAAAACGGCATTCAGTGCAACCTGACACTGCTCTTCTCCTTTGCTCAGGCGCGTGCCTGTGCCGAAGCGGGCGTGTTCCTGATCTCCCCGTTCGTTGGACGCATCTACGACTGGTATAACTCGCGCAAACCCATGGACCCCTACGTGGCAGATGAAGATCCGGGCGTGAAATCCGTGCGTCGCATCTACGATTACTACAAAAAGCATCGTTACAGCACCATCATCATGGGCGCCAGCTTCCGTAAAGTGGAGCAGATTATCGCGCTGGCAGGCTGCGACCGCCTGACCCTGTCACCTAACCTGCTGGAAGAGTTGCAGAACAGTGATGCGCCGCTTGAGCGCAAACTGGAGCCTTCAACTGAAGGTTTCCACCAGCCGTCGCCGCTCTCCGAGGCGGAGTTCCGTTGGGAACATAATCAGGATCCGATGGCAGTTGAAAAACTCTCTGACGGCATCCGCCAGTTCGCGGTTGACCAGCAGAAGCTGGAAGATGTGCTCGCCGCACGCCTGTAGTCTTTATTTTAGTCGGGCGGGACTTTCCCGCCCTGATGCATAACAAGGGAGAACTTTATGTCCTCACGCAGAGAGTTGGCAAACGCGATTCGTGCACTGAGCATGGATGCGGTACAGAAGGCAAATTCAGGCCACCCCGGTGCGCCAATGGGAATGGCCGATATCGCCGAAGTGTTGTGGCGCGACTTCCTCCAGCATAATCCGACCAATCCCGCCTGGCTTGATCGCGACCGCTTTATCCTCTCCAACGGCCACGGCTCGATGCTGCTTTATAGCCTGCTGCACCTGAGCGGTTATGACCTGCCGATTGAAGAGCTGAAAAATTTCCGTCAGCTGCACTCTAAAACGCCAGGTCACCCGGAAATCGGCTACACCCCAGGCGTTGAAACCACCACTGGCCCGCTGGGTCAGGGACTGGCTAACGCCGTGGGCTTAGCCATTGCAGAACGCACGCTGGCCGCGCAGTTTAACCGTCCGGATCATGAGATTGTCGATCACCACACCTATGTGTTTATGGGCGATGGCTGTCTGATGGAAGGCATCTCGCACGAAGTCTGTTCACTGGCGGGGACCCTGGGTCTCGGCAAACTGATCGGCTTCTATGACCATAACGGTATCTCGATCGATGGCGAGACCGAAGGCTGGTTTACTGACGACACCCATAAACGCTTTGAGTCCTACAACTGGCATGTGATTGGCGACATTGACGGCCATGACGCTGATGCCATTCGTGAGGCGATCAAAGAGGCGCAGAGCGTCACCGATAAGCCTTCACTGATTATCTGCCGCACTATTATCGGTTTCGGTTCGCCGAACAAAGCCGGTAAAGAGGAGTCGCACGGCGCGGCGCTGGGTGAGGCAGAAGTTGCCCTGACCCGCAAACAGCTCGGCTGGAACTATCCGGCGTTTGAAATCCCGGCTGAAATCTACCAGCAGTGGGATGCCAAAGCGGCGGGTGCTGAACGCGAAAAAGCCTGGGATGCAAAATTTGCGGCTTACAAAGAAGCCCATCCAGAGCTGGCGAAAGAGTATGAGCGCCGGATGAATGGCGAAATGCCCGCCAACTGGGAAACCGAAGCGACCCGGTTCATTCAGGAGTTGCAGGCTAACCCGCAGAAAATCGCCAGCCGTAAAGCGTCACAAAACTCGCTGGAAGCCTATGGCAAAATGCTGCCGGAGTTCCTCGGCGGTTCTGCTGACCTGGCACCGAGTAACCTCACCATCTGGTCTGGTTCTAAATCGATCAAAGAGGATCCGGCCGGTAACTATATTCACTACGGCGTGCGTGAATTTGGTATGACGGCGATTGGTAACGGTATCGCGCACCATGGCGGTTTCGTTCCCTACACCGCAACCTTCCTGATGTTTGTTGAATATGCGCGTAACGCCGCGCGTATGGCTGCACTGATGAAGGCACGACAGATTCTGGTCTACACCCATGACTCCATCGGTCTGGGCGAAGATGGCCCGACGCACCAGCCGGTAGAGCAGATCGCCAGCCTGCGTCTGACACCAAACATGAGCGTATGGCGTCCGTGCGATCAGGTCGAAACCGCTGTAGCGTGGAAAGCCGCCGTCGAACGTCATCACGGCCCGACAGCGCTGATCCTCTCGCGTCAGAATCTGCTGCAGCCGGAACGTACCCCGGAGCAGATCGAAAACATCAAACGCGGCGGCTACGTGCTTAAGGATTGCGACGGCACACCAGAAGTGATTCTGATCGCAACCGGTTCAGAGATTGAGATCACCCTGGGTGCAGCGGATAAGCTCACTTCAGGCGGTCACAAGGTGCGGGTGGTTTCACTGCCTTCTACTGACCTGTTTGATGCGCAGGATGCCGCTTACCGCGAATCCGTACTGCCGAGCGGCGTGAAAGCGCGTGTGGCGGTAGAAGCGGGTATTGCTGACTACTGGTTCAAGTATGTCGGTCTGGACGGTGCGATTGTCGGTATGACCACCTTTGGTGAATCCGCCCCGGCCAGTCAGCTGTTCCCGGAGTTTGGCTTCACGGTTGAGAATATCGTCAGCCACGCTGAAGCATTACTCAAGCCAGTTTAATGCTTATGCCCTTCCCGGCTCACCGGGAAGGGCCATTTCCACTTATAGCCTGATACATAAAAAAAACTCCATTCCCCTCTTCCCGCCCTGCGCAAACTCATTACTATAGAGCCGTCATACTTAATGCTGCCTGTGCGCTGGCTGTCCGTCTGTTCCTGCTGTTGTTCTGCCGGGATAACGCGGTTCTGTCCTGATGCATCCCGATGAGTGAAGGCAGATTTCCTCCGATTTTATAGCGAAGCCACTTCCGTTGAACATGCGCACACCCTATTTACTGGCCCTGATGGTTTCACTGCTTCCATTAAAAAGCATGGCGCAGGTCGCGCCCGATCCACTGCTGGCCTCTCAGATTGTTGATCGCTATGCGGAACATATCTTTTACGGCAGCGGTGCAACCGGCATGGCACTGGTGGCGATTGATGGCAATCAGCGGGTGTTCGCCAGCTTTGGTGAAACCCGTCCCGGCAACAATGTCCGTCCGCAGAAAGATTCGCTGATTCGCATCGCCTCGCTGAGTAAGCTGATGACAAGTGAAGTAATGGTGAAGCTGGCTGAGCGCGGACAGATCCGCCTCGACGATCCCCTGAGTAAATATGCGCCGCCGGGTTCACGCGTGCCCACCTACAATGGTCAGCCCATTCGCCTGATCAATCTCTCGACCCACACCAGCGGACTGCCGCGCGAACAGCCAGGCGGCAAAGCGCAGCGTCCGGTATTTGTCTGGCCGACCCGTGGTGAACGCTGGGCGTGGCTGTCGCGCGCTAACCTCAAAGCGGCGCCAGGCAGCAGTGCCGCCTACTCTAACCTGGGCTACGATCTGCTGGGTGATGCACTGTCGCGCGCCACCGGCAAACCCTATCCGGCGCTGTTTCAGCAGCTGATTACCCGCCCGCTCGGCATGAAGGACACGACGTTTACGCCTTCGCCAGAGCAGTGCGGACGCCTGATGGTGGCGGAAAAAGGGGCCAGTCCGTGCAATAACACCCTGGCGGCGATTGGCAGCGGCGGTGTTTACTCCACGCCGGATGATATGGGCCGCTGGATGCAGCAGTTCCTTAACTCTTCGGTTAACCACCGCACGCCGCAGATCGATCGACTGCAGACGCTGATCTATCGTCGCGATCAGCTGAGCAAAGTAGAAGGCATGGATGTGCCGGGTAAAGCAGATGCGCTGGGGATGGGCTGGGTCTTTATGGGGCCGAAAAATGGTCGCCCTGGCATTATTCAGAAAACCGGCGGCGGCGGCGGTTTCATCACCTATATGGCGATGGTGCCGCAGCATAACGTGGGGGTATTTGTGGTGGTGACCCGCTCGCCGCTGACCCGCTTTACGCCAATGAGCGACGGCGTGAATAATATGCTGGCCGAACTGGTCGGTAATCAGCTTGGCTCACCGATGATGGTGCAGGCGATTCGTTAACGCTGCTGTACGCCACCGTCAGACTGGCTGACCCACAGGGTTGGCCAGTCATCACTGCTGTGCCAGGCATCACAGGTCGACTCTTCCGCATACTCCGCTAACACAAAACGCGTGCCATCAAACTGCCAGCGTGTGGCACTGCCGCAGTCACCCAATCCACGTCCTTTACCAAAGGTGTAGAGCTGGCCGCTGGCCGCATCATATTCGGCGTTAATCAGCTCAAGCTGTCGATCACTGGCACCTGGCGGGGTAAACGGCAGAGTTAAGGTGATGCCGCGCGCGACATACGGCTGGCTGCGCGTCACTTCAAACGCCAGATCGATCACGTTATAAGCCCCCATTTCACAACTCACCAGCAGCAGCGCGCGCTGATCGGTGAGTGGCGCCACGCTGACTTCACGGCGCAGTGGATCGAGTGAGCAGGAGTCGGTATTGACCCGCCAGGTGCCGTAATCAATTAATCCGCTGGTCTCATCGCGCGTCAATGCCGCGGGTGGCTCCACAGCAGGCGGCAGTGGCGGCAGCGCAGGCGGCGGCGGAACATCCCAGCTGGCGCGATCGCCACGTTTAATCCATGCGCTCATGCTGTTGACCCGCCCCTGGGTGTCATCCATCAGCAACAGCGCGGCCTTCATGCCGCGCAGGGAGATCAGCGCATTGGGATCGAAAGTGAGCTGAAGGGTTTTCGCCTCCATCACCAGATCAAGAAACTCATCAATTGCGATGGCATTGCTGGTGGCGAGATGATGCGGTTCAACCGTCCAGTGTTTGAGGTCGGGTTTCAGACGGCGCTGATCCAGTAGCAGGTTATCCTGAAGCGAACCGCCAGGCAGCGCGCCACTGTAGGCACTGCCGTAGTCGATTCGCAGCAAGGGGCGATCGTTGACGCCCGCATGCCGCGAAATCGTCATCACTAACCCTTTGTCGCCCGGAATATTGCGCGCCACGCAAAAGGCTTCATTGTTGCAGGTGATTTGCCAGTCGTTGAATGACTTTTGCAACGGTTCCGCCTGAACACAGGCAACCCACAGAGACGGCAACAGCCACAGCGATTTCATCCAATACGACATTAAGAAAATCGATCCCCGAATACCCAGAGTGGAGAGGATAGCGCATCAACGGGCCTGCCAGGGTTCCCATTCTGTGAACCTGTGCAAAAAGCGCAGTTAACTGCTTAAAAAGCGTGCATGAAAAGTGGATTATGCTTCACTTTCCACGCTCAACGCCGTCACGCTGCAACAGGCTAACTGCATGATTTTTTATGGTATCAGCCAGCCAGCAATCTGCGCATGCTGCAACAGCATGACGGTTTTGCCGTCGCGAATGCGGCCATCGGCGACCATCGCCAGCGCATCAGGGAAAGGCAGTTCCAGCACGTCGATCGACTCATCTTCAACGCCGCCGCCCGCATTGTCGCGCAGCGATTCATTATATTCCGCTGCGAAAAAGTGGATCAATTCAGTGACGCCGCCCGGCGACATATAGCAGGCATAGAGTTTCTCCACCTCGCCCACCGCATAACCGGTCTCCTCAATCGCCTCTTTGCGAATGCAATCTTCCGGAGAGTCGTTGTCCAGCAAGCCGGCACAGGCTTCAATTAACATGCCGCCCTCGTTACCGTTGACGTAAGTGGCGATACGGAACTGGCGCGTCAGGACCACGCTGTTCTTTTCACGGTTATAGAGCAGGATGGTCGCCCCGTTTCCGCGATCGTAGACTTCACGTTTATGGCGGATAACCTCGCCACGACCATCGGTGATCTCATAGGTGTAGTTACGCAGCACAAACCAGTTTTCGGACAGGAGCTTATCTTTGATGATGTTGATCTTAAACGACATGAGGACTCCGCTACCGCTTAAAGGGAGCCTTTCATCATAGGGGCAAGCTTGCGGGAAAACTATCTTAATTCTCGCGGTGAATGAGGCGGTTTACGCCAAAAAAAAGCCAGCCCGAAGGCTGGCCTGATTGCTGCTGCGCTTATCAGCGCGAGGTGTCGTCAGCCAGTCGGGTCGGCTGAGGCTCCTCTTCGTGATGATCCTGTTCGGTCTCAGCTATGGCGTGAACACGCTTACGCACGCCAAACCATCCCAGCACCAGCAATACCGCGATCAGCGGAATGGAGGCGATGGTGTAAGTCCCGTTCGGGTAGTCAAACGCCATCAGCACCAGCACGCTGAACAGGAACAGCAGCGTCAGCCATGAGGTAAACGGCGCGCCTGGCAGCTTGAAGCTGACATCATCCGCCTTGCCCTCTTTAATCGCTTTGCGCAGACGCAGCTGACAAACCACGATAAAGGCCCAGGAGGAGATAATCCCCAGCGAGGCGACGTTCAGGACGATCTCAAACACCTGAGAAGGCACATAGTAGTTAAGCACCACACCAATCACATAGACGGCGATGGTCACCAGAATACCGGCATAAGGCACCTGCTGACCGTTCATCTTAGACATGAATTTCGGTGCAGAGCCACCCATCGACATGGAGCGCAGAATACGCCCGGTTGAGTAGAGGCCCGAGTTCAGGCTGGAGAGCGCCGCACTCAGCACCACGATATTCATGATGCTGCCAACGTAAGGCACGCCCAGCTTCGAGAAGAAGGTAACAAACGGACTCTGACCCGCCTGATAGGCGTTCCACGGCAGCAGCAGCACCAGCAGGACCACGGAGCCAACGTAGAACAGGCCGATACGCCAGATCACGCTATTGATCGCTTTCGGCAGCATGGTTTTCGGGTCTTTACATTCGCCGGCCGCCGTACCTACCAGTTCGATAGAGGCAAAGGCGAACACTACACCCTGAATCAGCACCAGCGCAGGCAGTAAGCCGTGCGGGAACATGCCACCGTTATCGGTGATCAGATGGAAGCCGGTACTGTTGCCATCCAGCGGTTTGCCGGTGCCAAGGAATACCACGCCCACTACCAGGAAGATCACTATCGCCAGCACTTTCACCAGCGCGAACCAGAACTCCATCTCGGCAAACCACTTTACGCCGATCATGTTCATGGTGCCGACAATCGCCAGCGCGCCCAGGGCGAACACCCACTGTGGCACATCACCAAACGCGCCCCAGTAGTGCATGTAGAGCGCGACGGCGGTGATATCGACGATGCCGGTCATTGCCCAGTTGACGAAGTACATCCAGCCCGCCACGTAGGAGGCTTTCTCACCCAGGAATTCACGGGCGTAGGAGACGAAGCTGCCGCTGCTGGGACGGTGTAACACCAGTTCGCCCAGCGCACGCAGAATAAAGAAGGAGAAGATGCCACACACCAGATAGATGATGGCTAAGGCGGGGCCAGCAGCCTGCAAACGGCCACCTGCGCCCAGGAACAAACCGGTACCGATGGCACCGCCGATCGCAATCATCTGTACGTGACGGTTACCCATCGCCTTCTGGTAGCCGGCGTCATGAGAGTTGAGCCAGCGTCGTTTCGCAGCGCGCATCTCGCCTGGGGTTTTGTTTTTAGATTTCATAGCATTCCTGTTTGTCCTGACTATCAGTCGTCGCCCCCATTTCAGGCGTAATGCCCTGTGAAATGGGGTATTTTCCTCTGTGCGTTTGCCTGTGAGTGAGTGCCAGGCAGCGCGGGAATTTACGGCGATGAATCCTACCCGTTCTGCAAGAACGAAGCAAAATATACCGGGCAGATGCACAGGCTGATTTGTAAGAATCCATCCTGATGCACAAAAACAAAAAAACCGGCCATTTTCAGGCCGGTAAAAGCTACAGGGATGGAAACAGGAGGGTTGGGTTAGCGATAAATCTCTGCGGTGCCGCTCCACAGGCTGGAGTCGCCTGGGTTATCGACACCGATAACGCGGTAATGGCTGGCGCCCATCTCTTCCGCTTTTTGCGACAGCTGGCGATTCGCATCGTCCAGCGAGCCGCGAACACCGGAAACCGAAACGCTACCGATGCTCTGCATACTCTGCGCCTGCGAATGATCGACCGGCGCGGCGGCGAAAGTGGCAAATGAGGCGGTAGCCAGTAATGCGCCCGCCAGGACAGCATTCAGCTTTTTCATTGGATGCTCCTTAATCTGTGATCGGGGTTGAGTTGATGACTGGATGAATTATTAGCGCTGCAATGAAAAGCAACATCGGGACGATGTAAACCTGTTCCTTTTTTAAGCGTTGAACAGCAGCACGTCCTGGGAACTGTCAGTTGCGGTCATTTTATGTGCGATGTGTAACGTCCTGTGCGATAAACAGGGAATGGATCATTTGCGTTACGTTAATGCGCTCTTATAATTCCCGCACTCTCAACAGGGCCATTCATGTGATTGTTAAACGTTCCGTAACTCAAAGCATCGCTCAGGCGCTCAGCGCCATTGTCCTGCTGTCGCTGCTCACCACCGGTCTGGCATTAGTCACGCTCCTGAGCAGCCAGCGCGACGCGGAGGCGATCAATCTGGCGGGTTCACTGCGCATGCAGAGCTATCGCATGGCCTGGGATGCCAGCCGTCAGCCGCAAAATCTGGCTCATCATCTGGCGCGCTATCAGCAAACGCTGGATGCCTCGGTGCTGCAGAAACTTGATCGGCCCTGGGTACCCCGTGAAGTAAGTGTTCGCTATCAACGGCTGCGTGCCGCCTGGCCCTCGCTGCAGCAACAGTTGCAACAGGGCGATACCGTGGCTTATCAGCAGCAGGTGCCGATCTACGTCGGTGAAATCGATCGCTTTGTGCTGGGTCTGCAACGCTATACCGAGTTGAAAATGCATCTGGTGGCCGCCAGCAGCCTGGTGGGGGTCATTGCGATTGTGGCGCTGGCACTGATGACGATTCGCTTTACCCGACTGCAGGTGGTGCGCCCGCTTAATGCGCTGGTCACCGCCAGTCGCTACGTAGAGAGCGGCAACTTTGCTTTTCCGCCGCTGCATGTTGAGCAGCAGAATGAACTGCGGGTGCTGTCGCATGCCTTCAGCGGCATGGCGGCACGGCTGCATTCGCACTACCAGCTGCTGGAAAGCACGGTGCGCGCCAAAACAGAAGATTTAACCCAGGCTAATCGCACGCTGTCGCTACTCTATGACAGCTCACAAATGCTGACCGCCAGCCCGCTGCATCCGGCACTGTTTGAAGCCGTGTTAACCAATGTACTGACGCGCGAGAAACTGACGGCGATCCGGCTCGACAGCGACCAGTTTCAGTTTCGTGCCGGTGATGATCAGGCAGCCGGTCAGTGGCAACGTCTGCCGTTACAGCAGGACGAGCAGCAGATTGGCGAGCTGCGCTGGCAGACAGCTGGTGCCTCGCCTCCGGATGAACTGATGCGCAGCCTGGCGGCGATGCTGGGACGGGCTATCTGGATCTGGCAGGCACAGCAGCAGTATCAGCAGATGCTGCTGATTGAAGAGCGCACGACCATTGCCCGGGAATTACATGACTCGCTGGCGCAGTCGCTCTCGTTTTTACGCATTCAGCTGACCCTGCTGCGCCGCGCCGTTGATAAAGACGATAGCGCCGCCCATACCATTATCGCGGACTTCGATCAGGCGCTGGCCGAGGCCTATCGTCAGCTGCGTGAGCTGCTGACCACTTTCCGTCTGACCATTGAGCAGGCGGATCTGGTGGCGGCCATGCAGGCGATGATCGCCTCGCTGCAGGAGAAGAGCAGTGCAGAGATACACTTTAACTATCAGACCGGCCTGCAGAGTCTGGAAGCACAACAGCAGGTGCATGTGTTGCAGATCGTCCGTGAGGCGCTGCTGAATGCGATTCGTCACGCCAGTGCGCAGGTTATCCGGGTGGATTATCAGCACAGTGAAAAAGGTGAGCACTTACTGACGATTACGGATGATGGCGTGGGGATGAACAGCACTGACGAACCGCCGGGCCATTACGGCCTGACTATTATGGCGGAGCGCGCTCAGCGCCTGAGCGGCCATCTGACCCTCCACGCACAGCCACGGGGTACCAGGGTGGAGTTGCGCTTTCCACCGCAACCGGCGCGCCCGCTGGAATAGCAGGCCAGAGCGGGTCTTAATTTATTAAAATAATCTATCGGTTTGCGACCGCGGACTATTCGATACAGAACAGGGTGTTGTCCCTGAACAATACCGTCTGATCTGCCGCAGTCTGAAACCAATGCAACGGAGAAAATATGCAACAGCCCGCATTAACATTGATGATTGTGGATGACCACCCGCTGATGCGCCGCGGTGTCCGTCAGCTGCTGGCGCTGGATCCCCGGCTGGAGGTGATCGCCGAAGCCAGCAACGGCACTGAAGCGCTGGCGGAGGCCCGCCATCAGGAACCGGACATCATTCTGCTCGACCTGAATATGAAAGGCATGTCCGGACTGGATACGCTGAAGGCGCTGCGCCATGAAGGGATCAGTTCGCGCATTCTGGTGCTGACCGTTTCTGACGCCCGCAGCGATATTTTTGCCATGGTGGATGCCGGTGCTGACGGCTATCTGCTCAAGGACAGCGAGCCGGAGGTCCTGCTGGCGCATATCCTGCAGGCATCGCGAGGCGAAAAGGTCTTCAGCGAGGGCGTCACCCGCTATCTGGCTAATCGCCAGCACAGTGCCGATCCTCTGCGTCAGCTCACCGAGCGCGAACGGGATGTGCTGCAGGAGGTGGCGCGTGGCCTGTCGAATAAAGAGGTTGCCGCTATTCTGCATATCTCTGAAGAGACGGTAAAAGTGCACATTCGCAACCTGCTGCGGAAACTGGATGTCCGCTCACGCGTCGCCGCCACGGTGATGTGGCTTGAAAGCCGCAAATAGCCAACGAATTTACATTTTCTCCTCAATTTCTCCACGATTTCCCCCGCTGCCGCACGTAGAGTAAACGGCGGCGGAGAATCATGGCAAAGACCCGCCGAGTTTCCTGCCAGAGCGCCCGTTGCTGGTGGGCCTGACCAACGATAAAAGTAGTGAGGAGTGTCGATTTAATGTCGAATTTCTTTATCGACCGCCCTATCTTTGCCTGGGTTCTGGCGATTCTGCTGTGCCTGTGTGGCACGCTTTCGATTATTTCGCTGCCTATTGAACAGTACCCCGATCTGGCACCGCCCAACGTGCGCATCACCGCTAACTATCCGGGCGCATCCGCCCAGACGCTGGAAAACACCGTTACCCAGGTGATCGAGCAGAACATGACCGGCATCGATAATCTGATGTACATGTCCTCTAACAGCAGCAACACCGGCCAGGCACAGATCACCCTCACCTTTACCGCCGGGACCAATCCCGATGAAGCCCGTCAGCAGGTACAGAACCAGCTGCAATCCGCACTGCGTAAATTGCCACAGGCGGTGCAGTCTCAGGGTGTGACCGTCAATAAAACCGGTGACAGTAATATTCTGATGGTGGCATTCGTTTCAACCGACGGTAGCATGGATAAGCAGGATATTTCAGACTATGTCGCCAGTAATATTCAGGATCCGCTAAGCCGTATTGATGGCGTCGGCCAGGTTGACGCTTACGGCTCGCAATATGCGATGCGTATCTGGCTCGATCCCAATAAACTGATCGCCTATTCGCTGACCACGGAAGATGTGGTCAGTGCGATCCAGTCGCAGAACACCCAGGTTGCCGTGGGTCAGGTGGGTGGCCTGCCGTCGGTAGAGAAACAGGCGCTTAACGCCACGGTCAACGCCCAGTCGATGCTGCAGACCCCTGAGCAGTTCCGGGCGATTACCCTGAAGAACAATCCCGATGGTTCGGTGGTGACGCTGGGCGATGTCGCCAGCGTGGCGCTGGGCGCTGAGAAGTATGATTATCTGAGTCGTTACAACGGCCAGCCCGCGTCAGGCCTGGGGGTGAAGCTGGCGTCCGGTGCCAACGAGATGAACACCGATAAGCTGGTGCGGGCGCGCATTGAGGAGCTGTCCCACTACTTCCCGCACGGTCTGGAAGCAAAAATCGCCTATGAAACCTCCCCTTTCGTTAAAGCGTCAATCACCGATGTGGTGAAGACGCTGCTGGAAGCGATTGTGCTGGTATTTGGCGTGATGTACCTGTTTATGCAGAACTTCCGCGCCACCTTAATTCCTACTATTGCAGTGCCGGTGGTACTGTTCGGCACCTTCAGCGTGCTCTATGCCTGCGGGTTCAGCATCAATACCCTGACCATGTTTGCCATGGTGCTGGCAATCGGGCTGCTGGTGGATGATGCCATCGTGGTGGTGGAAAACGTTGAACGTATCATGCATGAAGAGGGACTCTCGCCGCGTGCCGCCACCCGAAAATCGATGGGCCAGATTCAGGGCGCGCTGGTGGGTATCGCGCTGGTGCTCTCTGCGGTGTTTGTGCCGATGGCGTTTTTCGGCGGCACCGTCGGCGCCATCTACCGTCAGTTCTCAATTACCATTGTGTCGGCGATGGTGCTGTCGGTGCTGGTGGCGATGATCCTGACACCGGCGCTCTGTGCCACGCTGCTCAAACCCGTGGCGCAGGGCGAGCAGCCTGAGCGTCGCGGCTTCTTCGGCTGGTTCAATCGTCACTTTAATCGCAATGCTGACCGCTACGAGCGCGGGGTCGCGGGTATCCTGCGCAAGGGTGGTCGCTGGCTGCTGCTCTATCTCGGCATCATCGGCCTGATGGCCTTTCTGTTTCTGCGTCTGCCGACGTCGTTTCTGCCGCTGGAAGATCGCGGCGTATTCCTGACGCAGGTTCAGCTTCCGGCAGGCGCGACACTTGAGCAAACTGCCAGCGTCGTCGCCAAAGTTGAAAACTATTATCTCACCGAGGAGAAAGCCAATGTGCTGTCGGTCTTCTCCACCATCGGCGCAGGTCCGGGCGGCAATGGACAAAACGTGGCGCGTCTGTTTGTGCGGCTGAAAGACTGGGAAGCGCGGCCCGGTGCCGATCGCACCTCGTTCGCGATTATCGATCGCGCGACGAAGGCATTTCAGAAGATCAAAGAGGGCCGGGTGATTGCCAGCAGCCCGCCAGCCATCACCGGCATGGGCAGCAGCTCCGGCTTTGACCTGCAACTGCAGGATCACGCGGGCGTCGGTCATACCCAACTGATGGCGATGCGTGACAAACTGCTGGAGATGGCGGGCAATGACAACGCGCTGTCGCGGGTACGGCACAATGGACTGGATGACAGCCCGCAGCTGCAGATCGATGTTGATGCACGTAAAGCGCAGGCGCTGGGCGTGTCGCTGGATACCATCAACGACACCCTGACCACCGCGTGGGGTTCCAGCTACGTGAATGACTTCCTGGATCGTGGCCGGGTGAAGAAGGTCTATGTGCAGGCTGCCGCTGAATTCCGCATGCTGCCAGACGACATCAACAAATGGTACGTGCGCAATAGCAGCGGCAAAATGGTGCCCTTCTCCGCGTTTGCCACCAGCCGCTGGGAGACCGGTTCCCCACGTCTTGAACGCTACAATGGCTATTCGTCGCTGGAGATTGTCGGCGAAGCGGCCAGTGGCGTCAGCAGTGGCACGGCGATGAATGAGATGGAAAAACTGGTTAATGCCCTGCCCCTGGGCGTCGGGTTCCAGTGGACCGGTGCCTCTTATCAGGAGCGGCTCTCCGGTTCGCAGGCACCGGCACTTTATGCGATTTCGCTGCTGGTGGTCTTTCTCTGCCTGGCCGCGCTGTATGAAAGCTGGTCGATCCCGTTCTCGGTGATGCTGGTAGTGCCGCTGGGCGTGGTCGGGGCGCTGATCGCCACCTGGATGCGTGGGCTGGAAAATGACGTCTATTTCCAGGTTGGCCTGCTGACGGTAGTGGGGTTATCCGCCAAAAACGCCATCCTGATTGTAGAATTTGCTAATGAGATCAACAGCCGTGGACGCGAGCTGGTGGAATCTACGCTGGAGGCATCGCGTCAGCGCCTGCGGCCGATTCTGATGACCTCGCTGGCCTTTATCTTTGGTGTACTGCCCATGGCGATCAGCAGCGGAGCGGGCTCCGGCAGCCAGCATGCCGTGGGAACCGGTGTGATGGGCGGAATGATCTCTGCCACACTGCTGGCGATCTTTTTTGTGCCGCTGTTCTTTGTGCTGGTACGCCGCCGCTTCCCGCTCAAAGAGAAGCCGCTCGACTAAGTAGAGGCGCAAATAAAAAGCGGTCACTGATATCAGTGGCCGCCTTATTTCTGTGTGTGGTAAGAATTCCAGCAAGCGGGATTAACCTGCTTTTTTCTTCGCGCGTTACTTGTTGCGTAACATCGCTTCGATAAATTCTTTCCAGGTTCCCATTTCGGTGTCAATCATAATGCCCTCTCTTATTGTGCTGGCAATGTTACGCTCTTTTTTTATACAGGTGAATACGTTTACACCTGTTATATCTATCGGCATACGCCATAAAAACATGAATGTTGCTGGTTTTGCAAGCTGACGCACACTTCAGCAACTCCTTAACCCCGTTGAAAATAATTTATTTTAAACCCAGCGGTAGACTATTTTATCAACATGGCGAAATTCCTAAGCTCTTATTGGTAAGCAGAGTAATGGTTAGCTGCGAAATTGATAGCGTTTACCCGATGCCGGACGATGACCTTGCTGCCGTGCTCTGTGGCCCGATTCCCGCGCCTGTGCAGATGCCGCAACGGATCACACTATGGTAAACTCGCACTTTGGCTGCTTTTTTCAGCTTTCACTTCTCACAGGACAATAAGGATCGGGCAATGAGCACGCAGTGGGTGATGTTCGGGATTAAAAATTGCGACACCATAAAAAAAGCCCGGCGCTTTTTAACAGACGCAGGCGTTGACTATCACTTCCACGACTACCGTGCGGATGGCCTGAACGATGCCCTGCTGCAGGAGTTTATCGATGCACTGGGTTATCAGGCTCTGCTTAACACCCGGGGCACCACCTGGCGTAAATTGCCTGAGAGTGATCGCGACGCGGTTACCGATGCCAGCAGCGCCAAAGCGCTGATGCTGGCGCATCCCGCCATGATTAAGCGTCCGCTGTTGCGCGCCCCGGATGGCGCCCTGCTCGCCGGTTTCAGCGAAGCCACCTATCAGAATGCTATCCAGGAGAAGTCATAATATGTTTTGCCCGGTCATTGAGCTGACGCAGCAGCTTATTCGTCGCCCCTCTCTCAGCCCCGATGATGCCGGATGTCAGGCTCTGCTGATCGCCCGTCTTGAAGCTATTGGCTTTAAGATTGAAACGATGAACATCGACGACACCCTGAATTTCTGGGCCACCCGTGGCGAAGGTGAAACGCTGGCGTTTGCCGGTCACACCGATGTGGTGCCGCCTGGCGATGCCAGCCGCTGGATTAATCCGCCGTTTGAACCCACCATCCGCGACGGTATGCTGTTCGGTCGCGGCGCGGCCGACATGAAAGGATCGCTGGCGGCAATGGTGGTGGCTGCCGAACGTTTTGTTGCAGTGCGTCCCAATCACCGAGGGCGACTCGCCTTTATGATTACCTCTGATGAAGAGGCCAGCGGGGCCAACGGCACGGTTAAAGTGGTTGAGCGGCTGATGGCGCGCCGCGAACGGCTCGACTATTGCCTGGTCGGCGAGCCCTCCAGCACGGAAGTGGTGGGTGATGTAGTGAAAAATGGCCGTCGCGGCTCAATCACCGCTAACCTGATGGTGCATGGCGTGCAGGGCCACGTCGCCTATCCGCATCTGGCGGATAACCCGGTTCACCGGGCGATGCCAGCGCTGAATGAGCTGGTCGCGACCGAGTGGGATCAGGGGAATGAGTTCTTTCCGGCGACCAGCATGCAGATTGCCAACGTCCAGGCGGGTACCGGCAGTAACAATGTGATCCCCGGCGAGCTGTTTGTGCAGTTTAACTTCCGCTTCAGCACCGAACTCACCGATGAGATGATTCGTCAGCGGGTCGCTGAGCTGCTGGATCGTCACCAGTTGCGTTACACCATTGAGTGGAAACTCTCTGGCCAGCCCTTCCTGACCACGCGCGGTAAGCTGGTTGATGCCGTCGTGAAAGCTGTAGCGCACTATAATGAAATTAAGCCGCAGCTGCTGACCACGGGCGGAACCTCCGATGGCCGCTTTATTGCCCGGATGGGTGCACAGGTGGTGGAACTGGGGCCAGTGAATGCCACCATTCATAAAATCAATGAGTGTGTGAAAGCCTCCGACCTGCAGATGCTGAGCCGGATGTACCAACGCATCATGGAACAACTGATCGCCTGACGGCGGTTTTAAGGAGCAGCAAATGGAATTTATTAAAGATTACTGGTGGATCCTGGTGATCCTGCTGATGGTTGGCGTGCTGATGAACGTTTATAAAGATCTGAAACGCATCGATCATAAAAAATTTATGGATAACAAACCTGGCCTGCCGCCGCATCGTGATTTTAACGATAAATGGGATGACGACGACAACTGGCCGAAGAAGAAGTAAACGAAAAATCCCCTGCTATGCAGGGGCTTTTTTATGGTTCTTCACAAAGTCAGCTCTCATCAGCGTTAAGATCGAGCTTGCGCAGGGGCTTTTTTACATCATCACGATAACATCATCGTCACCCGGTTTTGCGCCGCTTAACGCCTCATCAAAGTAGCGTTTTGGCACCGTATAACGCAGATGATTCAGCGCCAGCTCCATGCTGCGGTGATCGATGGCGTGTTCCAGATCGTCAACGATATCCAGGGTAACATCGCCACCGCAGGCGGTCAGCCGATGCTCCGCCTGCTGCGCATGGTGCAGCGGGACCTGCTCATCATAATCACCGTGGATCAGGTGAATGGTGGTGCGGGTACTGGCCTTCTCCGGCAGGGTAATAAACCGGCCATTAAACACCACCGCGCGGCCCGCCAGATCCGGATGCGCCTTAACCCCTTCCAGCACCATACTGCCGCCCTGCGAAAAGCCGATTAACGCTGTCGCTTCCGGCCGCACGCTGCTCTTTTTTTGCCAGTGACGCACAGACCCAACAAACTGCGGCATGGCCGCATCAACCCGCTGCTGGACGGTCTGATCGTGCAGGTCGGTTTCGCCGAACCACTGACGACTCGCACCAGGCGAGCCGACGGACACCACCAGCGCGTCGGGAAACGTTCGGGCAAACCAGTTGCCAATCTCGCCCATTGAATCCGGGTTATCGCCAACGCCATGGTAGAGCAGAAACAGCTGTGCTGTGGTGGCAGGCTGTTGAACGATTACATATTTCAGTGTCATGTTGACCTCCTGTGTTCACTCTACGCCGCCTGGCATAAAATCATATGAGGATAATTTGAACCAGCTGGTCGAATTATTTCAACGGCAGGTGCAGCAAGGCTGCATCAACGCCCAGTGTCTGGAGGGCCGCTGCCGCCTGCTGACGCAGCGCTGCGACTAGCGCTTTGCGCCCGCTCACTCCCGCCTGCTGGGCCAGTTCGCTCAGGGCTGTGGGTGTGGCTACCGCCGCGGCCAGCAGCGGTACAGAGGCTGAACTGGCCTGCACCAGACGCTGCAACACCGGCAGGCTTGCTTCCAGTGGCCGCTGCGCCCAGGCAAAACCCGCCGCCAGACGAATATCCTGCGCGGTCAATCCGTCGTCAGTAACCTGATCAAACTGCAGTTCCAGTGCGATATGCTGGCGCAACAGCGGCCAGTCTCGCGCCAGCTGTTCTGCCGCGCGGTGCTGCAATGCCTCACCCGCAGCAGAACAGGGCAACATGGCCATCGCCGCGTAGCAGCCGCTGCTGGCTTCGCGCTGGCTACCAATCCGCACCAGGCTAAAGCCACAGGCGCGCCAGAACGCCCAGAGAGATTCAGTGTAGCCAAAGCTGACGGAGAGGTAGTCATATCCGACGGCCGCACTGGCCGCTGCCGCAACCAGCTGCTGTCCGGTTCCCAGACGACGCCGCTCCGCCGCCACGGCAATACGGCTGATGCGCAGCGAGCGCAATGTCGCCGCCTCAGCCAGACCGGCGTGGGCTGCCAGCGACTGCGCCACCAGATTCCCGCGAGGTCGCCGGGTGCCCGCCCAGACCGCCTGTGCCAGAGCAGGTTCAAGACCGCCCTCTTCCACCAGCCAGAGCGCGCCCTGTAACGCCGGCGCATCGCCAGCCTGCCACAACTGCATACCGGGTGCATCCAGCAGACGGCGCAGATCAAGCGGCGAGGTACGATAGTGCGCACTGGTCAGCAGACGATACGCGGCCTCCAGCGCGCTGAAATCGTGGCGCTCAACACGATGAGGCGTTACAGGATAATCGGGGGCGGTCGCGGCGGCATCCTCAAACAGCAGCGCCTGGTTCAGCCACTGCTCCAGCGGGTCGAAACGCGACCAGCGCAGCGGCTCATCGAGCGTAAAATAGTGTGCATCAGGAAGCCCGGCGCAGAATTTAAGGATAAACCCGCGCCCGCTTCCTTCGTAGCCCTGTACGGTGGTGGTGAGCAATACGCGGGGATATCGACTGACCAGCGCCTGCAGCAGCGGTGCCGGGATCGCCGCCGCTTCATCCACAATCAGCCATTCCGCCTGCGGCGGCGTCTCCAGCGCCAGCAGCGCATCGGGTGCCATAAAGTGAAAAGCGTCAGCGGCGAAGTTGCTCAGTACCTCCGTTGAGGCTTTGGCCGGAGCCGTCACCAGACAATGTCCGTTCAATTGTGCCAGCATGCCCGCCAGCGCCGATTTACCGCGTCCACGGGGCGCGGTCAGCACGGCAACTCCCGATGGCAGCCTCATCAACTGATCGAGTATCGCCTGCTGCTGCTGCGGTGCCTGACAGTGCCACTGCGGCCAGTCCGGCTGCGCCGGAAACCGGCATGGCTGATGCTGCCGCTCCAGCAGCACCTGGTCATCCGCTAATATCAGCTGTTGCAGG
Organism: Pantoea sp. K16; assembly: GCF_048452805.1. Lineage (NCBI taxonomy): Bacteria > Pseudomonadati > Pseudomonadota > Gammaproteobacteria > Enterobacterales > Erwiniaceae > Pantoea > Pantoea sp. K16. The sequence continues at coordinate 41,765 of NZ_JBLWNV010000010.1, forward strand.
TGGTGAACAAAATAAGGGGTGGCGATGGGTTCAGCGACATCGGCCCAGCGCAGGCTGTCGCTGTCAGGCTGCTGCGCCCACTGTTCCCAGGGCGGCACCAGCAGTAACAGCCAGCTACCGGCGGTGAGCGTGCCAGCCAGCGCAGCGAAAGCGTCGGCATGAAAGCCCTGACGGGCGTCAAACAGAGCATGACGAAATTCACGGCCAAGCAGCGTGCGCACCGCAGCAGGCTGTTTGTGCAGGACCGGCGTTTTATACTGACCCGGCCCTTTATCCGAAGCAGAGAACAGCGGTTCCGGGCTCAACGCCAGCCAGTCGCCGGTCAGCGTTTCACGCCACGCCGCAGCCCGTAGTAAACACCAGGCCGGGTCGCCGCTGATCACCGCCAGACGACGCACACCGGCCTGCTGCATAAGCTGCGTAAGAGGCTGCAGACTCATTAGTTGCTGGCGAAGGTGTTGCACTGTCCTGGATTGCCACCATCAAACCCGCGCTTGAACCAGGTGTAGCGCTGCTCAGACGTGCCGTGGGTGAAGCTGTCCGGCACTACGCGGCCCTGACCTTTCTGCTGCAGGCGGTCGTCGCCAATTGCCTCGGCGGCATTCAGCGCTTCCTGCAGATCGCCCGCTTCAAGGATATTTTCCTGCTGCATATAGTGTCCCCAGACACCGGCAAAACAGTCCGCCTGCAGTTCCATTTTGACGGAGAGCTGATTAATCTGCGTCTGGCTGGCACCCTGCTGCATTTCACGCACTTTCGGTTCAATACCCAGTAGTTTCTGGACATGGTGGCCAACTTCATGCGCGACGACGTAGCCCTGGGCGAAGTCACCGTCCGCGCCAAGTTTGGTTTTCATCTCGTCATAAAAAGAGAGGTCGATGTAGACGGTCTGATCGGCAGGACAGTAGAACGGCCCCATGACTGACTGTCCGGTACCACAGCCAGTGCGGGTTGCGCCGCGATACATCACCAGCTTCGGTGCCACATACTGTTTGTTCATCTGCTGGAACAGTTTGCCCCAGGTGTCTTCCGTGGTGGCCAGGATCACCTTCGTAAATTTCGCAGCCTCATCATCATTGGCGCTGACGCTGCGCTGTTGCTGCTGGCTGGTCGGTGCAACTTCGCCGCCTGTCAGCAGTGCGGTCAGGTCGTAACCGTAATAACCCGCGATGGCCACGACAATCAGCAGCACAATACCGCCTTTACCGCGCGGCAGACGAATCTGGCGGCCTCCGCCGCCTAAACCGGACGATTGATCGCGACGGTCTTCTACATTGTCGCTTTCGCGACGCCCTTGCCAGCGCATGCTGTATTCCCTCAGTCATTTTTTCAGATGGCATGATTTTAGTTGTGTGAGGCAGCAATCACCAGCTTTACCCTGAAATGAAAAAAGGAGAGCCGGGGCTCTCCTTTTTCTTTCTGCGCGGCAGGCAAACTCAGTCGAGCTTCACGCCCAGCCGCTGTGCAACCGCTTCATAGGCTTCCACCACGCCGCCGAGGCTCTGGCGGAAACGGTCTTTATCCATTTTATCCAGCGTCTCTTTGTCCCACAGGCGCGCACCGTCTGGCGAAAACTCATCGCCCAGCGTCACTTCGCCGTTAAACAGACCAAACTCCAGTTTGAAGTCGACCAGAATCAGACCCGCATCGTCGAACAGTTTGCTCAGCACCTCGTTGGCTTTAAAGGTCAGCTCCTGCATCCGCGCCAGGTTCTGTTTGCTGACCCAGCCAAAGGTTTCGCAGTAGGATTCATTGACCATCGGGTCATGCTTTGCATCATCTTTCAGGAAAAGATCAAACAGCGGCGGATTGAGCACAATGCCCTCTTCCACGCCCAGACGTTTTACCAGCGAGCCTGCGGCGCGGTTACGTACCACGCACTCTACCGGCACCATCTCCAGCTTCTTCACCAGCGCTTCAGTATCTGACAGCAGCGCTTCCATCTGGGTCGGGATACCCGCTTCCTGCAATTTAGTCATGATAAAATGGTTAAACTTGTTGTTAACCATTCCCTTGCGATCAAATTGCTCGATTCGGGCGCCATCACCTGCTGACGTATCGTTGCGGAATTCGAGTATCAGCAGATCCGGGTTATCGGTGCTGTATACGGTTTTCGCTTTACCGCGATACAACTCAGCTCGCTTTTGCATCTTGTTCACTCCAGACTTGAAATAACGGGTGTTCAGCGGCCAGTGCCGCTGCGGCGATTGCCTTGACGCAATCGTTTACTTCGCCGCGCGCTATTATGCCAAAAACAAAATAAAAAGGCCGGAGAATCTCCGGCCTGGGGCAACTTTATTTGTTCAGCGCCGCCTGGAACACGGCCACCAGCGCATCGTTCTGCGACTGGGTCAGCACATGCCCTTTCGGGTCGATGAATTGCAGACTGGTGCGGTTGTCGAGATCGCCGACCTGCACTTTGTAATCACCGTTTGGTAATTCCGGATCTTTCGCACCGACTGAATCCCAGTCGCTGCTGCTCAGTGACTTGTAGGTCACCTTCATGCTGCCGGTTGAGCGGGTCGTGTCGGTCACTTCCATCCCGACGCGTTTCATTGCATCAGGCAGACGCTGCCATGCCACGTTGTATGGCGTACGCAGGATCAGCAGTGGCAGGCCGGTATCATCTGCACCGCTCTGCACATCAATGGCCCCATTCACCCGACCAGAGGCCGCGTTTTCACTCGCCGTATCAATCTTGTCCATACCGGTGCTGATGTCATTCAGCATCTGCGCGGTGTAACGCTGGATCTGCACAGGTGAGGTAATGGTTTTACCATCCTGCTGCAGCTCCAGCAGACGAACGGTTAACTGCTGCTGATAGCTCTGCGACTGCACGCTGATCTGGTAGCGACCACGATACTGCTGATCTTCATCAGCACGGTTCCACTGCACCCAGTCCGTCGTCAGCTGCTGGCCTGCGTCATTACGTGAGGCAATCGGGAATTTGTATGACTGCACCACGTTGACGACCTGCGACCAGACTGAGCCGCGGCTGTTATCAATCATCAGCGCGCCGGTATTGTTGCTGAACTGTGCGCGGGTGCCGTTCATCAGCGCCAGCGGCTGGGCTGGCGGACGGATGTCGAGCTGCTTGCCGGTGGGTGCCTGACTGGTCGTGCGCGGCACGTCGAAATCACCACGCTGCACCGGCAGGATCATTCCGGCAGGCGCTTTCAGTTCATTTAACTGACTGGCTTCAAGATAAGATTCGTCACCGCTGACCTGGCGCTTATAACGCTGATCGCTTGAACAGGCCGACAACAGCATCAGGGTAGAAAGCCCCACCACTGTGGCTACTGTTGACCGCTTTACTGAGTAATTCATTCAAACTCCCTAAATTATCGCAAACCCGCTTTCACCAGCGCCTGCTCCACTTTCGGCTGGCCGGCTGCAGTCAGTGGCGTCATTGGCAGACGCAGCGTGTCGTTAGCGATTAATCCTAGCTGTTTCGCAGCCCATTTCACCGGGATAGGATTGGGTTCACAGAAAAGCGTCTGGTGCAGATGCATCAGACGCTGATTCAGGCGGCGTGCCTCGACGAAATTGCCCTGCTGTGCGAGTTGACACAGTTCGACCATTTCGCGCGCAGCCACGTTGGCCGTCACCGAAATAACGCCTTTGCCGCCCAGTTGCATAAAGTCCAGCGCAGTCGCGTCATCGCCACTCACCAGAATGAAATCTTCATTAACCAGCTCTTGGATCTGACTAACCCGCGATAAGTTCCCGGTTGCCTCTTTGATTCCGATAATATTTTTGATTTCGGCCAGGCGGGCAACGGTTTCCGGCAGCATGTCACAACCGGTACGCGAAGGAACGTTATACAGCATCTGTGGCAGGCTGGTGCTATTCGCAATCGCTTTAAAGTGCTGGAACAGCCCTTCCTGCGTCGGACGGTTGTAATATGGGGTCACGGTCAGGCAACCCACAACGCCGGAATTTTCAAAACGCTTAGTCAGAGAGATGCCTTCAGCGGTGGCGTTTGCCCCGGTTCCGGCAATCACCGGAATACGGCCATCGGCCAGCTCCAGGGTCAGCATCACCACATCACCATGTTCTTCATGGCTCAGGGTAGCAGATTCGCCTGTGGTGCCGACGGAAACGATCGCCGCGGTGCCGCTGGCGACGTGATAATCAATCAGTTTTTTCAGACTCGACCGGCAGACATTACCGCTGTCATCCATTGGCGTAACGAGTGCAACAATACTTCCCGTAAACATTGGCGATCCCCTCGACAAACAAGTGCTTCATGGTACGTTTTACACTTAGGGAAAAGCAAGCCAGCCACGCCATTCCCGCGCTTGTCAGCAGTTTTTTTTATGTTTACCTTATGGTTATTAGCGAAAGCAGAGGAAAAGCCATTTTGCCGCAATCTCAGCCCCATCATCTGGTGATCACCGCGCTCGGTGTTGACCGTCCGGGTATCGTCAACACCATTACCCGACACGTCAGCAGCTGCGGTTGCAATATTGAAGATAGCCGTCTTGCCATGCTTGGGGATGAGTTCACCTTTATCATGCTGCTGTCGGGCAGCTGGAACGCGATCACACTGATTGAATCGACCCTGCCACTGAAAGGGGCAGAGCTGGAACTGCTGATCGTCATGAAGCGCACCAATGCCCGGCTCCGTCCGCCGATGCCCGACACCGCGTTCATTCAGGTTGAGGTGGCTGATTCGCCGCATATTATTGAACGCTTTACCGATCTTATCGATAAGCATCAGATGAATGTGGCCGAACTGGTGTCGCGCATTACACCAGCGCAACACAATTTGCCCCCTACGCTCTATATTCAAATGACCGCTCACAGTCCGACGCGAACCAGTGGCACCCCGTTTGAGCAGGCGTTTAATACCCTGTGTCAGGAGCTGAATGCTCAGGGAACGCTGCGCCTTTACAGTGTGTCAGATGCCGACAGCAGCGAATCTGTCAGCGCGGTACGCTAAGCTTTGGTCAATTAACCGGAGTTATTTCTCCACATTACTGCCACTGAAAGGTGACCGGCTATGTGGTGAAATACCCCCTGATGGTAATTTTCCCTCTGGCCGTTTCTGACCGGATGGTGTATTACCCACAGCCTGAATAAGAAAATGGAGAGATGTAATGAATCCACTGAAAGCCGGAGATACTGCACCCGCATTTAGCCTGCCCGATCAGGACGGCGAACACGTGAATCTGACCGACTTCCAGGGACAGCGCGTTCTGGTGTACTTTTACCCGAAAGCGATGACACCAGGCTGCACCGTGCAGGCGTGCGGTCTGCGTGACAACATGGATGAGTTGAAAAAAGCGGGCGTGGAAGTGCTGGGCATCAGCACCGACAAACCGGAAAAACTGTCAAAGTTTGTCGAAAAAGAGCTGCTGAACTTTACCCTGCTCTCCGATGAAAACCATGAAGTCTGCCAGGCGTTTGGCGTCTGGGGTGAAAAAACGTTTATGGGGAAAACCTATGACGGCATTCATCGCATCAGCTTCCTGATAGATGCCGAGGGCAGGATCGAAAAAGTGTTTGATAACTTCAAGACCTCGAATCACCACGACATGGTGCTGGATTACGTCAAGTCAGCCTGATGTTGAGGGGCGCGGTAGCCTTAACGCCGCGCCCTGCTTAGCTGCCTCTTCCCCGCCCGTTTTTATCCTGCCGTTGCGAAACACTGTGAGTTAACGCGATTACGCGGCGGCCACGATAACGCAGTTGCGCCCGGCATTTTTCGCTTCATAGAGCGCCGCATCCGCCTGTTTTAAACTGCCTTCCAGCCCGACATCCTGCGAACCATTCCATGCCGCGACGCCGATAGACAAGGTAATGCGACCCACGTCGGTGAGCCAGGCTTCTGCAATGCCCAGTCGCACGCGCTCGGCGATAATCTGCGCCTCATCCAGCGCCGTTCCCGGCAGCAGCATCAGAAACTCCTCTCCGCCGTTGCGGCACACCACATCAGACTGACGGGCGCTGGCACGCAGCGTGCTCGCCACCTGCTGAATCACCCGGTCGCCCACATCGTGGCCCCAGCTATCGTTGACGTTTTTAAAGTGATCGATATCCAGCGCCAGCACCGAGAAAGGCTGACGTAGCGTGCGGTAGTACTCCAGTACCGCATTAAGACCACGCCGATTCAGCAACTGAGTCAGGGGGTCGGTCTGGGCTTCCGAACTCAGACGACCGATTTTGTCCTGCACCAGTCCGATGCCGGTGAGTAGCGCGCGCTTGACCTGCGCCGCCTCAAAATACCAGGCACTGATGCCGCCAATCTCTTTTGATACGCCCTGCGCATCCATACGGCTGGCTTTGCGGGCCAGCTGGAACAGTGGTCGGGCAATCAGCCGTGCCAGCCCTAACGCAACCAGCAGGGTCAGCAGTGCGAACGGCACCGAGTTTTTCAGGACTTTCATTAACAGGCCTGAAAGCGGGTTCAGCGTGACGTTAATCGGCTTCAGCGCTACCACCGTCCAGCCGGTGGTCGGGACGACGGCATAGCCCGCCAGCTGCGTCGACTCACCTGCACCCGCAAGCATCAGCGAGCCATTGGTCTGCTCGTCACGCGGACTGACGATGGCGGGCAGAACTTTACCAATCAGCTGACGATTCTGGTGATACAACACCTCATTATTACTGTCGAGCACATAGACCGTGGTGCCATCACGGTAGAATTGTTCACCCAGTAGCGCATTCAGAATGCTTTTTTTCTTCAGATAGATCGTGCCGCCGATGTAGCCCAGATAGTCGCCATCGGGACTCCAGATTGGCCAGGAGACAAACACCAGCAGATTATTGGCTGCAGAAAGGGTCGGTTTACTGATGATCGGCTGCCGCAGCGTCAGTGCTTCGCGGGAGGCGTCGCTGGTGACACGCATCCCTTTCAGCGTCAGGGATTCGGGCGAGATCGCTTTGATCGCGCCCTGCTCATCCACCACGGCCACCGAGTTGAAACTGGTAGTCTGCTCACGCAGACGATTGACTTCGCTATTCAGCAGTCCTTCATTATTAAAGTCACGGCTTAGCTGATTGGCGCTGTAGTGCAACTGTGACTGCGCCAGCTGAAAAAAGATTTCACTGGTTGAGGCCAGCTTGGCGGCATAGGCCCGGTTAGCCTCAAGCGTGGTGTCAATCAGCACCTGGCGCTGCACCCGCCAGGTGGCGTAGAGCGTATTCGCGAGCGTGATAACAATGCTGACAATCACCAGCAGGGCGATCAGATTGCGCAAGTCGGCCTTGGGCCGAAAGAGCTTTAACATGGCGTCGCCGCCCCGGAGAAGAGTGTCATGTCGTGAATGCCTGATTATTTTTTTAATGTGTGCCAGAAGCCCTGATAGCCGGGCTTAAGTCTACACTGTGTCGGCATTTTTGAGCAGCATTAAGACAAATATCACCCCGCTTAATACAGATTTAGCTGGCACTAATCGATTAACCCCTGACTATCGTAAAATGGCCAGGGTCCCGAAAAGTGGCCAATCGCGCACTGATGCGTGACCATTCCCTGCACTGGCTGCCAGCAATGGAGCAAAAAGCCGGGCGGCTCCAGAATAAAGTGAGCCGGCCCCTCCGGATGCAGATCCAGAGCCACCTGATGCGACACGCCGGGTGCGACACAGGCCAGGGTTCCGGCAAAGCGGGTCTGCAGGCTGCGATGCAGATGACCACAAAGCACCCGCTCAACCTGCGGATGGCGGACAATGATCGCCTCAAGTGCCTCAGGATGGCGTAACCGTTGCCGATCCATATGCGCAATGCCACAGGCAAAAGGGGGATGATGCAGCATCACCAGCGTGGGCTGATCCGCGGCCTCGCGCAGTGCCTGATCCAGCCATTGCAACTGCTGCTCATCCACCTCCCCCCACGGCTGTTGCGGTACGCTGGAGTCCAGGGCCAGCAGCCTGACGCCGCCCACGCTAAGCTGCCAGTTCAGGGTCGGCCCCGCTTGCAGGTAGGTGTGATCCGGGAAGGCAGCACGCAGTGCCTCGCGATCGTCGTGATTGCCCGCCATCAGATAAAAGGGCAACTGGAGGCGCTGCAGGGCTTCGCGCAGCGTCTGATACTCTTCCGGCCTGCCAAAATCGACCAGGTCGCCGGTAATCACCACCACATCGGGGCGCGGCTGCAGCGCGTTAAGGGTATCGATAACCTGCAGTAAAGCGGCATGGGTATCGACCTGTTTATAAGAGAGACGACCAAAGGCCTTGATATGCAGATCGCTGATTTGAGCGATGACCGTGGGTTGAACAGACACAACAGACTCCTTAGCAACTAAATTCCAGCGCGGCCTGGCGGGTCAGCGACCAACTGATGCGCTGTCCCGCCTGCCAGATTTCGCGGGCATGACGCTCGACCTGAATGGGGTTATCCAGCCCGATATCGATCAGTAAGCGCTGCGAGGCGCCAAGAAACGTACTGCCCACCACCACACCGCGCTGGGCATAGCGGGTGTCGTCGGCCAGCAACACATCTTCCGGGCGGCAAAAACGCAGGGGATGACCGTCGGGATCGTGCGCAATGCAGTTTATGGCGCCCACAAAATCCGCCACAAAGCGGGAGGCCGGGCGCTGATAAATTCCCTGCGGAGTATCGAGCTGCACCAGACGGCCCTGCTCCATCACCGCGATGCGATCGCCCAGCGCCATCGCTTCCTGCTGATCGTGGGTGACGTAAACCGCAGTGATCGCCAGCCGCTTGAGCAGCGCGCCGATCTCCAGCCGCAGCCGATCGCGCAGCCTGGCGTCAAGCGCCGCCAGCGGCTCATCGAACAACAGAACTTTAGGCCGGGCAGCCAGCGCACGTGCCAGCGCCACCCGCTGCTTCTGCCCGCCGGACAATTTATCAATCGCCCGGTGGGACAGATGTGTCAGGTCAACCAGTGCCAGCATCTCCGCGACCCGCGCATCACGCTCGGCACGTGCCACGCCCTGTACCTTCAGACCATAGGCGACGTTCTGCGCCACGTTGAGCGTCGGGAACAGCGCGTAGTTCTGAAACACCATGCCAACGTTGCGCTTCTCAATCGGCAGCGCGGTGACGTTACGCTTGTCAAACCAGATCTCTCCCGGAGGATCGCTGCTATCCAGACCGCTGATAATACGCAGCAGCGTGGTTTTGCCACAGCCTGACGGCCCCAGCAATACCAGTGTTTCACCGGCGTGAATCTGCAGGTCGAGCGGATGCAGCGCGACCTGCTGATTAAAGCGACGCGAGCAGTGGCGCAGCGTCACGTTGACGGCCTCATTCATACGGTTTCCTCTCTCTGCTGCCGCGAAGATTGCCGTTCCAGCCAGTGATTACAGGCGTTGAGCAACAGCAGCAGCGGTAAAATCATCATAATAAAGATCAGGGTATAGGCGGACCCGACTTCCAGCCGCATCGAGGTGTAGCTGTCGGCCAGACCGACCGGCAGGGTTTTGGTCAGTGGCGTGTGCAGCATCCAGGTAATGTTGAACTCCCCCACCGACAGGGTGATCACCATAAATGCGCCCGCCAGAATGCCGTTGCGGCAGTTCGGGACGACCACGGTAAAGAAGCGGCGCCAGAAGCCCGCCCCCAGGCTGGCGGCGGCTTCTTCAAGGCGCGGCAGATCAATGGCCTGCATCACCGACAGCACCGGTCGGATCATAAAGGGCAAGGTAAAGAGCACATGGCCGATCAGGATGAAGAGCCAGCTGTCGCGCAACGCGCTGAACTGACCATAGAGCAGAATGATGCCCAGAGCGGTGGCGAGGCCCGGCAATGCGACTGGCAGCATCAGGCACTCCTCAATGCGGCTGGCCCAGCGTGACGGTGATTTCAGTAAGCCCCAGGCGGCCGGCACGCCAGCGATAACCGTCACCGCCAGACAACTCAGAGCGATCAGCAGCGACAGCCAGAAGGTGTCGGCATACATCTGCCACACCTGTTCCACCCACTTCAGCGTCAGGCCGCTGCGCAGGCCAGTGAAATAGTTCTGCGTGACGCCCGCCAGCATCGAGAGCACAACCGGCACAATCATAAACAGCGCGGTGAGGCTGGTGATCACCACCTGCAGCCAGAACAGCCCCCGGCGTTTCATGCCTTCTCCTTACGGCGGGCAGCCAGTCCGTTCGCCAGCATCAGCGCCAGCCAGGCCACCGCCCCCATCACCACCGAAAGCGCCGCTGCGGTGGCAAAGTTGGCGTAATTAGTGAACTCACCATAAATGGTCAGCGGCAGCACCGCGAGCTCTGTGCCAAGGGTAAATGCGGTGCCAAAGGCGCCCATGCTGGTGGCGAAACAGAGCGCGCCGCAGGAGAGCAGCGCCGGTTTCAGCCCAGGAATGATGACGTCAATGATGATGCGCCACTGGCTGGCACCCAGCGATCGGGCGGCCTCTTCCAGCGAACGGTCCAGCTTTTCACTGGCTGCCACCAGCGTCACGATGGCGCGCGGCAGCGAAAAATAGAGATAGCCAATAAATAAACCGCTGAGCGAATAGGCAAGGACCCAGCGCTCATGAAACAGGCTGAGACTGAGTTGCGCCAGAACACCCTGACGCCCCGCCAGCATGACCATCAGAAACCCCACCACCACGCCCGGAAAGGCCAGCGGAAAGGTCAGCAGCGCCAGCAGCGTGCCTCGCCCGGTAAAGCGCTGCCGTGCCAGAAAGCAGCCCACCACCGCAGCTATCAGCAGCGTCACCAGCGTGACCGCTGCCGAGAGCAGCACGGTATTCAGCAGGCTTTGCAGATATTGCGGCTGGCTGATTACCGTCCAGTAGCCGCTGTGGTGAGTTGTACGATCTTCCGTCATACCGATCTGCAACAGACGAGCAAACGGCAACAGCCAGAAGGCAGCAAAGAACAGCAGCGCAGGCAGCAGCATCCACGGCCAGTTTGCCCCCAGCGGCCGAAGGCGGTGGCGAACTGAGTCGCCAGCAGCAAACGGATTGATCTCTGAGAGTGACATCAGCGGATCTCGCTCAGATAACGGGCGGAGAAGCTCTTCTGCGCGTCGGCCATCTGCTGATAATCCACCGTGTGAGCGCGCGCATAGTCGCTGTCAGGCAGAAAATATTTCTTCGCTTCGGGTGACATCGCCCCCGCCCGGACCGGACGCAGCCAGGCATTAGCCCAGATCGCCTGACCGGCATCTGACAGCACGAAATCGATCACTTTCTTACCGTTGGCCGGATGCGGCGCATTTTTCACCAGGCTGATGACGTAAGGCACCGTGACCGTCCCCTCGCTGGGGATCACAAATTCCACATTGGCGTGATCTTTGTAGCGGGCGCGATAGGCGTTGAAGTCGTAGTCGATCAGAATCGGGATTTCGCCTGAAATCAGCCGGGCATAGGCGGTCTGCTTAGGCACAATCGGCTGGTTGCGTTGCAGCGCTTTGAACCAGTTGATGGCCGGGGTGAAGTCATGAAGACTGCCGCCTTTCGCCTGGTTCACCGCGACGGCTGCAACGTAGCCCACAAAGGCGCTGGCCGGATCAAGATAACCCACCATGCCTTTATATTCCGGCTTCAGCAGATCATCCCAGGAACGCGGCACCGGCGCGCCACCCAGCGCATCAACATTGACCATAAAACCCATGGTACCGGAGTGCAGCGCTACCCACTTGCCAGCAGGATCTTTCATGCCTGCCGGGATCTGATCCCAGTTTGCCGGTTTGTAAGCGCTGACCACGTCTGCACTGACTGCCTGAATGCCGAAGCTGACGCCGTAATAGACCACGTCGGCGACCGGATTGCTTTTCTCGGCGACCAGCTGCGCCAGCGCCTGACCCGAATTTTTATTGTCCTGCGGCACATGAATGCCCGTCGTTTTTTCGATCGCCTGGAGCTGTGTCGCCCAATCGGCCCACTCTGGCGGGCAGTTGTAGCAGATAGCATTTTCAGCCGCCTGCGCCCACGATGAGGCAAGCGTGCATCCGGCCAGCAGCGCAGCGCTGGCGATAGGTTTGAAGTTAACGGTGAGTGACATGATGTTCCCCTGAAAAAGAGCCATGAAATGCCGGGGCGACACTCTCCCCGAAACGTAAATGATGTGCCAGCAGATGGGTTTTACCGCCGACGGGATTCAGAAGCAGGTCAATAGCGCGCGCGCCCATTAGCGCAATCGGCTGCACCACGCTGGCCAGTGAAGGTGAAAGCTGTTCGCCCAGCTCAATGCCATCGAAGCCGACCACGGAGAGCTGATTCGGAACGCTGACGCCGGCACGCGCAGCGGCGCCCAGCAGGCTGATAGCCAGCAGATCGTTACTGCAAATCACCGCCGTCAGCGGCGAAGGTGAATTAATCAGCGGCAGCAACGGATGGAAATCGGACTGGATATGGCTGGGCATCTCAATCATCGCCTGCGGCGTCAGACCGGCCTGCTGCATGGCATCGCAGTAGCCAAGGTAGCGCAGACGGGCGCGGTCAGATTGCTGCATAGGGCCCGCAGCCATCACGATGTGGCGGTGGCCCAGTGACACCAGATGGGCGGTCGCTTCGGCAATGGCTTTGCGGTTATCTACGCACAGCGCGGGCCATTCGTGCTGTTGCGGTACGTTGTGGGTCAGCACGAAGGGCATCTTCGCCGCCGCCAGTGTCGGCAGCAGCGCACTGCTGTCGGCATCTGCCACCGTCAGTACCAGACCGGCGACACGCTGGTGCAGCATATGTTCGACAATGGCCGCTTCCCGCTCAGCCTGATAATCACTGGTTGCTACCAGCAGCCCATATCCCGCCAGACGAGCCTGCTGCTCCATCGCCTGTAATTGCATGGCAAAAACCGGATTGAGCAGCGAAGGCAACAGGACGCCAAGCGTGGTGGAGTGCTGGGTGCGGAGCTGACGGGCAATATGATTCGGGCGGAAACCGATCTGTTCCGAGGCGGCAAGCACCTTTTGCAGCGTGCCCGGTTTTAGCAGATGAGGGTCAGAAAAGGCGCGCGCAGCGGTTGCGCGGGAGACCCCTGCCAGTCTGGCTACGCTGATTAAATCGGTCATGACTGCCTCGTGTATTGTCGATGAGATCGATCTCATTGCGACAACACTAGCGGCGTTCTATGACAGGGGCATCGCAGCAATTTGACGGGCAGGTGACAGCGGCAGTGACGCCGCTGTGAGGGAATTAAAGCATCAGGAAGGCGTAACCGCTGTTTTCCAGGGTCGCAACGGTTGTGCCGCTGGAGATGGTATGAGTGACCATCGGGTCGATCCAGTTGCGCTCAAGCTGATGAAACGCCACTGACTGATCGCAGATAGTGACCTGGACGCCCGCTTTTTTCAGCTCGCTGATCAGCTTCAGGTTCGGGTTATCGACGCCGTAGGCTTTGCTGAACTGGTCATTATTCAGCGCTGATGAAACCGCGTCGCCGTTAATTGACACCACAAATTTCAGCTGGTCGAGTGGCACACCTGCCGCATAATAGAGGTTGGTGACGCGCGCTACGCGCTCCAGACCAAGATTCGGCTTACGAATATCCCCTTCACTGCGGTTGATCTGGAATACTATTTTATTACTCAGGCCCGCTGTCGTGCCGGGTTTAAATGCAGGCGTATCGACATAATGTATTTTTCCGTAGCCTTCAATCGCTGGCGTACTCCAGAAATCAGCAGGTTCGGATTTATTATCCGCCATTTTTCCGCTGACCTTATCGAATAATTCCGGCAACTGTAAAACATTGCCTCCGATAAATCCCGCTACGGCTGCCATCACCACTAAAGCTGCTGGACGCATTAACTCTTCTCCCGATCGTTTAAAACATTAATTACATTGCCAGCCACGCGTATCCCTGGTTTTGCAGGGTTGATACGGTGGTCGGACTGGAAAGCGCATGGACTACAGATTTATCAATCCAGTTATTGGGATAGTGATGGAATGCCACGGACTGATCGCAGACCGAGACTTTCACTCCCGCCTGATTCAGCTCATTAATCAGCTTCAGGTTTGGATTTTCGATGCCATAAAACTTTTTAAAATGGGCGTTATCCAGCATGGCGGGCGTCGCATCGCCGGTGACCGAAACGACAAACTTCAGCTGATCGGCCGGAATGCCGGAGGCGATATATAAATTCACCACGCGCGCCACACGCTCCAGTCCCAGATTGGGCGCGGTCATCGCGCCATCGCTTCGGGTAATCTGGAAAACAATTTTATTGCTCAGGCCAGCCACCGGTTTAAACGCGGCGTCGGGCTCATAATGAATTTTGCCGTAACCTTCAATCGCTGGTGTGCTCCAGAATCCCGGGGCTTCCTGTGGCTCGGTTGCAAAATGGCGTGTCACTTTGTCATAAATCTCGCCACTCTGTGTGACAGCCGCGCCAACGACTCCGCCAATAATGGCGATTAACGCGTATGAAACAACTGAACGCATAACACTTCTCTCCGGCAAATAATGGCTGGCAGATTCAGGACTGAATCAGGTCGGCTATCTATATCACAGCGCAGGCATAATTCTCGCCTGCGTAAATTCAGGTCAGCGCGCGGCTGATAACCGCTGAAATTATTCACCTTCCGTATTAATCGAAAAGTTTCATTATGAGGAAAAAAAGGTCTTAATCAGAATGGACCTGACTCTTTGTGCTCTTTTCACTTCCTGTGACATTAACAGCAATAAATAACAGCCAGGCGTAGCTGGAATAAGCAGGATAAAGGCGGGAGCTACGATTTAATTTATCAATGGCGAAGAGGAGATTCACGGCTCAGAGAGGGCTATTTTTTCAGAGTAGACCTGGAAAAACTCATGCCATAGTCAGTTTTTTTGAGTGAATTTACATAACTTTAAAAAAATCCGCTCACAGGCTAAATCTGCGCGGCAGCAGATTCTGCTTTATTCTGCCGAAGCGCATTGGGAATAAATGAATAAGGCGTTACTTAACCGCTCACAAACCCGGCGATACTCCGCCGGTTTTTATTCGTTTAACCGCGGTTTAAGTTGGCAGGATGTTCAGTTTTTTTCGTCAAAATGGGCGATCTTGCACAAATCACGTCGGTCGTTTGCCAGAAAACGACATTTCATTCTTTTGATGCTCTGGTTAAGATAGTCACGAACCGTCGTTATCTGCGAAAAATGGAACATTCCCGCTGCGCACCTGTCCATTTTCAGGGCCTCTCTACAGGATTAAGGCATGTTGAACCGGTTAAAGAAAACGCTGATCGCCGCGCTCCTTCCGACGCTCATTTTCACTACTCTGTCACCTGCTTATGCCGATGTCAGTGATTCACTTCCCGATATTGGCACTACGGCCGGTTCGACGCTGTCGATTAATCAGGAACTGCAGATGGGCGACTTTTATGTGCGCCAGCTGCGTGCCAGTGCGCCGCTGATCAACGATCCGCTGCTTAATCAGTATATTAATCAGCTGGGTCAGCGACTGGTGTCGCACGCCGACTCAGTGAAAACCCCGTTCCACTTCTTTCTGATTCAGAACGATGAGCTCAACGCCTTTGCCTTTTTTGGTGGCAACGTGGTGCTGCACTCAGCGCTGTTTCGCTATACCGAAAATGAAAGCCAGCTGGCGTCAGTAATGGCGCATGAGATCTCACACGTTACCCAGCGCCATCTGGCGCGCGCAATGGAAGATCAGAAGCGCAATGCGCCACTGACATGGGTCGGTGCGCTGGGCTCTATTCTGCTGGCGATGGCCAATCCGCAGGCGGGCATGGCAGCACTGACCGGCACCCTGGCGGGAACTCAGCAGGGGATAATCAGTTTTACCCAGGGTAATGAGCAGGAAGCTGACCGCATCGGAATTCAGGTACTGCAGCGCGCCGGGTTTGATCCCCAGGCGATGCCGAACTTTTTACAGAAGCTGGCCGATCAGAGCCGCTTCTCCTCGAAGCCTCCTGAAATTCTGCTGACGCATCCCCTGCCCGACAGCCGTCTGGCGGATGCCCGCAACCGCGCTAACCAGATGCGGCCGGTGGTGGTGCAATCTACAGAAGATTTCTATCTGGCAAAGGTGCGTTCACTGGGCATGTACTCCACCGGGCGTAATCAGCTCACCGACGAACTGCTGAGCCAGTATGCCAGCGGCAATTCTCGTGAGCAGCTGGCGTCACAATATGGCAAAGCCATACAGTTTTTGCAGGCGAAAAGTTTTGCCGATGCGAAGCGGATTATGACGCCGTTGCTGGCGAAACAGCCGAATAACGTCTGGTTCCTGGATCTTATGTCAGACATCGATATCGGCCTGAATCAGCCACAACAGGCGATCGCCCTGCTCAGCGCCGCCACCAGTGCAAAAAACAGCCCGGTGGTGCAGCTCAACCTGGCCAATGCCTACGTTGAAGCGAAACAGTATGCCAATGCCAGCCGCATTCTGAATCGCTACACCTGGGCTAATAAAGATGATCCCAACGGCTGGGATTTGCTGGCCCAGGCGTCTGCACAGCAGGGACTGAATGATGAAGAGTTATCGGCGCGGGCAGAGAGTCTGGCGCTGAATGGCCAGCTCGATCAGGCGATCACCGCGCTTGGCAGCGCCAGCGCACAGGTGCCGCTCGGCAGCCTGAAACAGGCGCGCTACGATGCCCGTATCGATCAGCTGCGCCAGTTACAACAGCGCTTTAAGCAATATCAGAAAGGCTGAGCATTCACGCTGCGAATAAAGGAGAGTCTGAGATGGTGACGATTTACCACAACCCGCGCTGCAGCAAGAGCCGCGAGACGCTGGCACTGCTGAACGCCCGCGGGATAGAGCCGGACGTGGTGCTCTATCTGCAAACGCCGCCCGATAGCGAGACGCTGCAAATCCTGTTACAGAAACTGGGAATGCAGAGTGCACAGCAGTTGATGCGGACTAAAGAGGCGATCTATAGCGAACTGGCACTCAGCGACAAAAGCGAAAGTGCACTGCTGGATGCGCTGGTGGAACATCCGGTGCTGATTGAAAGGCCGATAGTGATCAATGGCGACAAGGCGCGGATCGGACGTCCGCCCGAAGCGGTGCTCGACCTGTTTTAAAGGCCGAGTGTCTCTTTCACAAACGGAATGGTGAGTTTACGCTGGGCGCTGATCGAGGCGCGATCAAGCCGATCCAGCGTATCAAACAGGGTGCGCATTTCACGATCCAGTCGCTTCAGCAGGAAGCGCCCCACATCTTCCGGCAGCTCAAATCCGCGTAACCCGGCGCGCAGTTGCAGCGCCTGTAATTTATCTTCGTCGGAGAGAGGCTGCAGGCGATAGATCTGCCCCCAGTCCAGCCGCGAGGCGAGATCGGGCAGTTGCAGATTAAGCTGGCGTGGTGGACGATCGCCGGTAATAAACAGGCGCGTATTGCCGGTTTCCAGAATACGGTTATAGAGATCGAAGATCGCCATTTCCCATTCAGGCTCGCCTGCAATGCACTCGATGTTATCGATGCAGACCAGTGACAGCTGCTCCATCCCTTCCAGTACTTCCGGTACAAACCAGGTTCGTTTATCCAGCGGAACGTAACCGACCGCTTCGCTGCGCGCTGACATCTCGGCGCACGCGGCGTGCAGCAAATGGCTCCGCCCTCCGCCTTCGCGTGACCAGAAGTAGAGATAGCTGCCATGTTGTTGGTTGAGAGCGCCTTTCAGCGCGGCAATCAGCGACGGGTTTTCCCCCGGCCAGAAGCTGGAGAAGGTTTCATCGTCAGGTAAATAGAGTGGCAATGACAATTGTGCCGGCGTGTTCAGAAGCACCTCAGCAAGAGAACAAGCAAAAAATCGGGGGAAGTCTAACACAGTTTTCAGAAAGAGATGAATGGGGCGTCCCTGCCCCGATCCTGTCAGGCTTGCTGCGATCACGGCTCGCGCGATTCTTCAGCCTCCAGTACCACTTCTTCCGGACGCAGCAGTGAGATCACACGGAAGATCAGCGCTAATCCAACCCCTACGATTGTCGCCAGCGCCATGCCTTTCAGCTCCGCAGCACCGATATGCACCTTCGCACCGCTGACGCCGATGATCAGGATCACCGAGGTCAGGATCAGATTTTGCGCTTTGTTGTAATCGACTTTGGACTCGATCAACACCCGAATACCGGATGCGCCGATCACGCCATACAGCAGCAGCGACACGCCGCCCATTACCGGTACCGGGATCGCCTGGATCACCGCCGCCAGTTTGCCGACACAGGAGAGCAGGATCGCCAGAATCGCCGCGCCGCCAATCACCCAGGTACTGTAGACGCGGGTAATTGCCATCACACCGATGTTTTCGCCGTAGGTGGTGTTAGGCGTTGAACCAAAGAAGCCGGAGATGACCGTTGATAAGCCGTTGGCGAACATCGAACGATGCAGGCCAGGGTCGCGAATCAGATCTTTCTTTACGATGTTGGCGGTGACCACCAGATGACCGATATGCTCGGCAATCACCACCAGCGCCGCAGGCAGGATCGTCAGCATCGCCACCCACTCAAAGCGCGGGGTATAGAAAGTTGGCAGCGCAAACCAGGGTGCTTTGATCACGCCGCTCCAGTCAACAATGCCCATAAATGCAGAGAGCAGATAACCCGCTACCACCCCGACCAGAATCGGGATGATCGCCAGGAAGCCACGAAACAGCACGGAACCGAATACCGTCACTGCCAGCGTGACCAGCGAAATCAGCACGGTTGTACTGTCGGGCGCACTGCCTTCCGCGGGCAGCAAACCCGCCATATTAGCGGCTACCCCTGCCAGCTCCAGACCGATGACGGCGACAATCGCGCCCATCGCCGCCGGGGGAAACATCACATCGAGCCAGCCGGTGCCCGCGCGTTTGACAATCAGCGCCACCAGACAGAACAGCACGCCGCACAGGATAAATCCGCCCAGCGCGACCTCATACCCCAGCGGCAGCAATAGCAGTACTGGCGAGATAAAGGCAAAACTGGAACCGAGGTAAGCGGGAATTTTGCCTTTACAGATAAAGAGGTAGATCAGCGTGCCTACGCCGTTAAATAACAGCACCGTCGCCGGGTTGATGTGGAACAGAATCGGTACCAGTACCGTGGCACCAAACATGGCGAACAGGTGTTGCAGGCTGAGTGGAATGGTTTGCAGTAACGGCGGTCGTTCACTGACGCCAATGGCGCGACGAGTCATCATTTATCCCCTTGTGTTATTTATCCCCCAGGGCGCGCGCCTCTGGCACAGCAGCAGGCACGCCGGTGAGCCTCGCAGCCACACCGAACCCGTTCGGGGATCTTTTTTTTGCCAAAAAAAAGCCGACTCTCTGGTCGGCTATGCGATTTATTTGGTTCCGAAAATCTTGTCCCCGGCATCGCCGAGCCCGGGAATGATGTAACCCTTCTCATTCAGTCCCTGATCCACTGACGCGGTGTAAAGCTCAACGTCAGGATGCGCTTTCTCCAGCGCGGCAATCCCTTCTGGTGCGGCAACCAGTACCAGCACTTTAATGCTGGTGCAGCCCGCTTTCTTCAGCAGGTCGATGGTGGCGATCATGGAACCGCCAGTCGCCAGCATAGGATCGACAACCAGCGCCAGGCGCTCTTCGATGTTAGAGACCAGCTTCTGGAAATAGGGAACCGGCTCCAGTGTCTCTTCATCACGGTAAACACCCACCACGCTGATACGGGCGCTGGGAACGTGCTCCAGCACCCCTTCCATCATGCCCAGGCCGGCACGCAGAATCGGCACCACCGTGATTTTTTTGCCTTTGATCTGATCGATCTCTACCGGGCCATTCCAGCCCTCAATGGTTACGCGCTCTGTTTCCAGATCGGCGGTCGCTTCGTAGGTCAGCAGGCTGCCCACTTCAGACGCCAGCTCGCGAAAACGCTTTGTACTGATATCATGCTCACGCATCAAGCCCAGTTTATGTTTGACCAGCGGGTGTCTGACTTCCACGATCTTCATTGGTGTTCTCCCGGAATGAGTTGAGCTAAAAAAAAATCGCGGGATTATACCGCCTTTTACGCTCCGCGCCACCTGCTCTTGCGCAAAGCCGCGGGTTTTACCGGGACAAATAGAGGATTAATGAAAATCGCCCGATGCGCAATCCCGGACTCGCAAACGTTTGCCTGCACTGATAGAATTGCCGCGCTTTATTTTAAACCACCAACCGCAACTCGCGTGGGGACCTCGCAGTGACCGACAAAACCTCTCTCAGTTACAAAGACGCCGGTGTTGATATTGATGCTGGTAACGCTCTGGTTGACCGTATTAAAGGCGTAGTGAAAAAGACGCGTCGCCCGGAAGTGATGGGTGGACTGGGCGGTTTTGGTGCGCTTTGCGCGCTGCCGCAAAAATACCGTGAACCGGTGCTGGTCTCCGGCACCGATGGCGTTGGCACCAAGCTGCGTCTGGCGATGGATCTCAAACGTCACGATGCCATTGGTGTTGACCTGGTGGCGATGTGCGTCAACGACCTGGTAGTACAGGGCGCCGAGCCCCTCTTCTTCCTCGACTACTACGCTACCGGCAAACTGGATGTGGATACCGCCTCTGCGGTGATCACCGGCATCGCCGAAGGTTGTCTGCAGTCGGGTTGTGCGCTGGTGGGCGGTGAAACCGCTGAGATGCCAGGCATGTATCACGGTGAAGATTACGATGTGGCCGGTTTCTGTGTTGGCGTGGTGGAAAAGTCAGAGATCATTGATGGCAGCAAGGTGCAGGATGGCGACGTACTTATCGCCCTCGGCTCCAGCGGCCCGCACTCCAACGGCTATTCGCTGGTGCGTAAGATTCTGGAAGTCAGCAACACCGATCCGCTGGCTGAACAGCTGGAAGGCAAACCGCTGGCCGATCATCTGCTGGAACCGACCCGCATCTACGTGAAAAATATCCTGAGCCTGATTGAGCAGGTCGATGTGCACGCTATCGCACACCTGACCGGCGGCGGATTCTGGGAGAATATTCCGCGCGTGCTGCCCGACAACACTCAGGCCGTCATCGACGAGAAGAGCTGGCAATGGCCGGCCGTCTTCAGCTGGTTACAGCAGGCGGGCAACGTCAGCCGTTTCGAGATGTACCGCACCTTTAACTGCGGCGTCGGCATGATCATCGCCCTGAGTCCGGCAGACGCGGACAACGCGATTGCGCTGATGCAGGCTGCGGGCGAGAAAGCCTGGAAGCTCGGCGTAATTAAAGCGTCTGATGCCGAAGAGCGTGTGGTCATCAACGGATGAAAAAGCTGGTTGTACTGATTTCCGGCAACGGAAGTAACCTTCAGTCCATCCTTGACGCCTGTGCAAGCGGGCGGATTCACGGCAGCGTGGCTGCCGTGTTCAGCAACCGCGCCGCCGCTTATGGCCTTACGCGGGCGCAGGAGGCAGGTATTCCTGCCCACTCGCTTGCCGCCAGCGACTTCACTGACCGCGAAGCCTTCGATCGCCAGCTCATCGCTGAAATCGAAGCCTACACTCCAGACCTGATTGTGCTGGCAGGATATATGCGCATTCTCAGCAGCGCGTTCGTGGCCCATTTTCACGATCGCCTGCTGAATATCCACCCTTCCCTGTTGCCGAAATATCCGGGTCTGCATACGCATCGTCAGGCGCTGGAAAATGGCGATAGCGAACATGGCACCTCCGTACATTTCGTCACTGACGAGCTGGATGGAGGTCCGGTGATCCTGCAGGCCAAAGTCCCGGTTTTTCCCGGCGACAGCGAAGCGGAGATTACGGAGCGGGTGCAGCATCAGGAGCATGCCATTTATCCGATGGTAATCGGCTGGTTTGTTGAGGGTCGTCTGGCGATGCGTGACGGCAAGGCCTGGCTGGATGGCGAACCGCTGCCGCCGCAGGGTTATGCTAACGACTGACCCGACAGGGGAAGCCGGGGCTTCCCCTGAAGTGCTGGCGGTCGGGGTAAAGGCTCAGGGAACCATTGAGCCGTCTGACATAACAACCTGCTCTGCTCCCGTTACTGACTTAACCGTAGCGCCCCGTAATATAATCTTCGGTCCGTCGCTGTTTTGGCGCGGTAAAGATACGGTCAGTCTCATCAAACTCCACTAACGCGCCCTGATGCATAAACGCGGTGTAATCTGACACGCGAGAAGCCTGCTGCATGTTGTGCGTCACCAGCACCAGTGTGAAATGCTGCTTGAGCGTGGTCATCAGCTCTTCAATCACCAGCGTGGAGATGGGATCCAGCGCGGAAGTCGGCTCATCCAGCAGCAGAACTTCCGGTTCAATCGCAATGGCACGGGCGATCACCAGCCGCTGCTGCTGTCCGGTCGAGAGCGTCAGTGCATTCTGTGACAGCTGATCTTTGACCTCACTCCACAACGCCGCCGCGCGCAGCGCACGTTCACAGGCTTCGTTCAGCACCCGCCGATCGCGTACCCCCTGTAAGCGCAGCCCGTAGACCACATTTTCATAGATCGATTTTGGAAAAGGATTAGGGCGCTGAAACACCATGCCGACCCGACGACGCAGCGCCGAGAGATCCTGCTCAGGTCGCAGGATCGGCTGCGATCCCAGCAACACCTCACCCTCGACCCGGCAATGATCAATCACATCATTCATGCGATTAAAACAGCGCAGCAGCGTTGATTTGCCACAGCCGGAGGGACCAATCAGCGCGGTAATCTTGTTTTTCGGCACCTGCAGCGAAATAGCCTGCAGCGCCTGGCGCTCGCCATACCACAGCGACAGCTGGTTAACGGTCAGCGCGATATCCGTGTCGGACGTCATAGTCATAGCCTGTTATTGAGTCATAAGGCGATAGCGTTCACGCAGACGGTGACGCAGGCCCATCGCCAGCAGATTAAGCGACAGAATAATCAGCACCAGCAGCAGCGCGGTGGCGAACACCAGCGGCCGGTCAGCTTCAATATTCGGACTCTGAAACGCCAGATCGTAAATCTGGAAGCCCAGATGCATAAATTTGCGATCCAGATGCAGATAAGGAAACACCGCGTCGACGGGCAGTTCCGGCACCATTTTTACCACGCCAACCAGCATCAGCGGCGCGGTTTCACCAGCGGCACGCGCCACCGCCAGAATCAGGCCGGTCAGCATGGCAGGCACCGCCATCGGCAGCACCACGTTCCACAGGGTTTCCGCCTGAGTCGCGCCCAGCGCCAGCGACCCCTGCCGCAGGCTGTTGGGAATGCGGGATAGTCCCTCTTCGGTCGCCACAATCACCACCGGCAGCGTTAGTAACGCCAGAGTCAGCGACGCCCACAGCAAACCAGGTGTCCCGAAGGTGGGATTGGGCAGCGCGCTGGCGAAGAAGAGCTGGTCTATCGTGCCGCCCACCAGCCAGACAAAGAAGCCCAGACCAAATACGCCATAGACGATTGAAGGAACGCCTGCCAGATTGACCACCGCGATGCGCACCAGTCTGGTCAGCGCATTGCGTCCGGCATATTCATGCAGCCAGATGGCGGCGATGACACCCAGCGGCATCACGACCACCGACATCAGCAGCACCATCAGCACGGTGCCAAAGATCGCCGGGAACGCCCCGGATTCACTCTCGCCTTCAGCGGGTGAATCACTGACGAAACGCCACAGCTGATGCAGAAAATGCAGCGTTTTGCCGGTCAGCGTCATCGCGTTCGGCTTCCAGCTGTCAACGATTTCGGTCAGCGGGATCGCATGTTCGGTGCCATGCACATCCCGCAGGATTAACAGATCGCGCTGACTCTGCTGTTGCAGCGAAGCCAGTGTCTCGCTCAGCTGATTAAAACGGCGCTGCAAAGCGGCCTGATTGGCCTGATATTCTGACTCGGCCTGCAGATCAAAGCGCCCGGCAGCACGGTTTGTGGCCGCCTGCTCATCAAGCTGCTCACGCTGGCTGTTGAGGCGCGCCATATCGACCCGGCGAATCTGATTAGCCTGCCGCACCAGCATCTGCACCTGTCCGAGCCGCTGATGCAGCAGTGCATCGGGATCCTGCGCAGTCAGCTCTTCATTATCCTCACGCAGGCCGACAAACCAGCCGTATGCCTGACCGTGGCTGCGGCGCTGCAGCACCATGATGTCCGCAGGCTGGCTGACCTGCGCTGCCGTGCGACTGTAAACCACCCGGAAATCGGGTGCGTCCCAGTCACGGTTACCGGTTTTAATCAGATAACGATTAACCTGTCCGCCGCTGTTGCCCTGCTCATCTGCCGGGGCCGGAAAGCGCCGCTGATGTTCCAGGGTTTCACCCAGCAGGCGCGTCTCGGCCCCTTCAGGCTGGCTAAACGTGTAGAGATCGACGCGCTGCGGCCAGAAAGCGCGCACGCCCTGCCAGGCCAGTAACCCAATCAGCAGCGTAAAGGCCAGCAGGCAGACGGCTACGGCACCGGCGGTTAGCCAGCGCCAGCGATCGTTCTGTTGCATCGCTTTCATGCCTGCTCCTCGTGCTGGCTGTAGCGCTGGCGCAGCCGCTGACGGATCAGCTCGGCAACCGTGTTGATCACCAGCGTAAACAGCAGCAGCATCAGGGCGCTGAGAAACAGCACGCGATAATGAGCACTCCCCGCCGCCGCTTCCGGCATCTCAATGGCGATATTGGCGGACAGGGCGCGCAGGCCGCTGAACAGGCCACCTTCACTTTGCGGCGTGTTGCCGGTCGCCATCAGCAAAATCATGGTTTCTCCTACGGCACGCCCCAGACCAATCATCAGGGCGGCAAAAATACCGGCGGAAGCACCCGGCAGCACGACGCGGGTCAGGGTTTGCCACGGCGTCGCGCCCAGTGCCAGCGAGCCCTGCCCCAGTGCAGCAGGCACGCTGAACAGCGCATCCTCAGAGAGGGTAAAGATCAGCGGTACCAGCGCAAAGCCCATCGCCAGCGCGGCCACCAGCAGATTGCGCTGTTCGTAATGCGGCAGCCAGTCGCCCGCATCCGGTATCAACAGCGTGGGCAGCCACAGCGTCAGCAGCGTGACCAGCAGCAACAGCGGCAGCAGAATCAGCACTTCACGACCCGGCTGACGCCAGCGCGGCGGTAAACGCGCGCTGAATACGCCGCACAGCAGCAGCGTGCCCGCCAGCGTCAGCGGCAGCAGCAGCACACCCACCAGCGCCTGACCAATATGCGGCGCGAGCCAGATCCCGGCAATCAGCCCCACCACTACGCTCGGCAGCGCGCCCATCATTTCGATTGCCGGTTTAACCCAGCGTCGCAGGCCTGGCGCCATAAACCAGGCGGTGTACATCGCCGCCGCCAGCGCCAGCGGTGTGGCAAACAGCAGCGCTAAACTCGCCGCTTTCAGCGTACCCATCACCATCGGCATCAGGCTGAACTTGGCCTGATAACTGTCACCCGCCGCGGTCGATTGCCAGATCCAGTCCGGTCCGGGATAATTTTCATACCAGATTTTTTGCCAGAAATTGCGCCAGGTGACGTCCGGCCACGGATTATCAAGCCGCAGGGTCTGCCAGCTTCCCGCCCGTTCAATCAGCAGGCTGTCGCCACGCGGCGAAAACTGAGCCTGCACAATGCCAGGTTCCAGCTGACGCTGCAGTATCGGGCCATCCTGCTTGCTGGCGAACAGCCTTAACAGCCCCTGTTTGCTGAGCGTCGCAAACACGCGGCGTTGTGATTCCGTCACCAGAATGGTCTCGCCGTCGCTGTTGGCAAAGGTACGAATGCGCTGCAGGCGCGGCCCCTGTTCGCTGGCGATAGCAAACCACTGCGTGACGCCGCTGCCATCCTGGATCAGCAGGCTTGTGCCGCCCACCAGCAGATGCAGACTTTTTGGCCGCTGCGGCAGGGTGTGCGTTTCACGCAATAGTGCACGGTCATCGTCAAGTTGCCAGACCCGCAGCAGATTGCCTTCGGTGGTGTAGAGCAGATCGCCGGCCGGCGAGAGCGCCAGCAGATCCAGCTGGCGTTGCGGCAGCGGGATAACCGAGGCCTGGCGATCGGTGCCAAGCGTCAGCACCCGGAGTCCGGCCTCTGTCAATGCGGCAATGCGCCACTGACCAGCATGGCGCGATGCCAGCGCCATCTTCGTCACCGCGCCATCGGGCAGATGAAAGGGTTTGTCGCCCAGCGGGAAACGCCACTGCTGGTCGGTTGCAGGCTGCATCAGCGTCAGCGCGCCCTGCATATTCAGCAGCAGCGTCTGCCCATCAGCACTCAGCACGGCTTCATCGGGAGCGGGCGTTAGTGCCAGCGCGGGCTCCGCAGGCTGACCATCCAGCGGAATAAAACGGGCCGCACCGCGTGCGCTGATACGCCAGCCGACATGACCCTGATTGCCAATCGCTAAGGCTGGCGCGCGATCCCAGAGTTGCTGGCTGGCCGCAATTTGCAGGCCAGGTGCATTAAACAGCGGCAGGACCACGCCAATCAGCCAGCAGAACAGCAGCAGCATCAACAGCAGGATCGCCACGCCACAGCAGGTGACCAGCCGCCGCGTCAGACGATCAACGGCACGACGCTTGCGATCGCTGAATTGGACAGGAATGTGGTTTGCGCTCATGCGGTTCCGGTGGCAGCCTGAAATAAGCCGCTATGTTGCCCGTAGCCGATTGATAAGACAACTCCTGGCGTTGGACAACGCTGCCATACTCTCGCCATAATGTTGGTGGATACTGGATCTTCAGTCCTGCAACCGCTAAATGGAGTGAGAATGGGTCAGGTAAAGCTTTATATTGAAAAAGAATTAAGCTGGTTATCCTTTAATGAACGGGTTTTGCAGGAAGCAGCAGACAAAAGCAATCCACTGATTGAGCGGATGCGCTTTCTGGGTATCTATTCCAACAATCTCGACGAATTCTATAAAGTGCGTTTTGCTGACCTCAAACGCCGCATTCTGATTGGTGAAGAACAGGGTTCCGCCAGTACGCCACGCCACCTGTTTAAGAAAATTCAGCAGCGCGTGATGAAGTCCGATCAGGAGTTTGATGCACTTTATAACGATCTGCTGCTGGAGATGGCACGCAATCAGATCTTCCTGATCAACGAACGTCAGCTCTCATCCAATCAGCAGGCGTGGCTGCGCCACTACTTCAAGCATGAGCTGCGTCAGCATATTTCGCCGATCCTGATCACCCATGAGACGGATCTGACCGAATTCCTCAAAGATGACTACACCTATCTGGCGGTAGAGATCATTCGCGGTGACCATATTCAGTATGCGCTGCTGGAAATTCCGTCCGACAAAGTACCGCGTTTCATCAATTTACCGGCAGAGCCACCGCGCCGCCGTAAACCGATGATCCTGCTGGATAACATTCTGCGTTACTGCCTGGATGACATTTTTAAAGGCTTCTACGACTACGACGCGCTCAACGCCTATTCAATGAAAATGACGCGTGACGCCGAGTACGACCTGGTTACGGAGATGGAGTCGAGCCTGCTGGAGCTGATGTCCTCCAGCCTGAAACAGCGACTGACGGCGGAACCGGTGCGTTTTGTCTACCAGCGCGATATGCCCGACACGATGGTGTCGCTGCTGTGCCACAAGCTTTCCATCTCTAATCTGGACTCCATTCTGCCCGGCGGCCGCTACCACAACTTCAAAGACTTTATCGGCTTCCCGAACGTCGGCAAAAACAACCTGGTGAACCGCCCGCTGCCGCAGATTCGCCATATCGGCTTTGATGGCTTCCGCAACGGCTTTGATGCGATTCGCAATCGCGACGTGCTGCTCTACTACCCGTACCACACCTTTGAGCATGTGCTGGAGCTGCTGCGTCAGGCGTCGTTTGACCCCAGCGTGCTGGCGATCAAAATCAACATCTACCGCGTCGCGAAACACTCCCGCATTATGGATGCGATGATCCATGCCGCCTATAACGGTAAAAAAGTCACGGTGGTGGTGGAGTTGCAGGCGCGCTTTGATGAAGAAGCCAACATCTATTGGGCGAAACGCCTTACCGAAGCGGGTGTGCATGTAATTTTCTCTGCACCTGGCCTGAAGATCCACGCCAAGCTGTTCCTGATTTCACGCCGCGAAGGCGAAGAGATTGTGCGCTACGCGCATATCGGTACCGGCAACTTTAACGAGAAAACCGCGCGTCTCTATACGGATTACTCGTTGCTGACCGCGGATGCGCGCATCACCAATGAAGTACGTCGGGTGTTCAACTTTATTGAGAATCCCTACCGGCCCGTGACGTTCGATCATCTGATGGTCTCGCCGCAGAACTCGCGCCGGATGCTGTATGAGCTAATCGACACCGAAATTGCTAATGCGCAGCAGAATAAGCCCTGCGGCATTACTCTGAAAATCAACAATCTGGTGGACAAAGGTCTGGTTGATCGGCTTTATACAGCCTCCAGCGTAGGGGTGAAGGTTAATCTTCTGGTGCGCGGAATGTGCTCATTAATCCCTGACTTGCCCGGGATCAGTGAAAATATTCGTGTCATCAGTATTGTTGACCGTTATCTGGAACACGATCGCGTCTATATTTTTGAGAATGGCGGCGATAAGAAGGTGTTCCTCTCCTCCGCTGACTGGATGACACGTAACATTGATTACCGTATCGAAGTGGCAGTGGCGATTCTCGATCCCCACATCCGGCAGCGCATACTCGACATTATTGCTATTCAGTTGAGTGATACGGTGAAAGCCCGCATCGTCGATAAAGAATTGAGTAACCATTACGTCCAGCGCGGCAATCGTCGTAAAGTGCGATCGCAGCTGGCCATTTATGATTACATCAAGAAACTGGAACAACCTGAATAAATCCTATGCCAATTTCTCATAAAAGTACGCCAAAACCCCAGGAGTTTGCGGCGATTGACCTGGGCTCGAACAGTTTCCATATGGTGATTGCGCGGGTTGTCGATGGTGCGATGCAGGTACTGGGCCGCCTTAAGCAGCGCGTCCATCTGGCTGACGGGCTGGATGCCCGGCACAACCTCAGCGAGGAAGCGATGGAGCGAGGGTTAGCCTGCCTGGCCCTGTTCGCCGAGCGCCTGCAGGGGTTCAGTCCGAGCAACGTGACGATTGTCGGTACCCACACGCTGCGCGAGGCGGTCAACGCCGAAACCTTCCTGCAACGTGCGGCCGAGGTGATCCCCTATCCGATCGAGGTGATTTCGGGCCATGAAGAGGCTCGCCTGATCTTTATGGGCGTTGAACATACCCAGCCGGAGAAAGGCCGCAAGCTGGTGATCGATATCGGCGGCGGATCAACCGAGCTGGTCATTGGCGAGGATTTTGAACCGCAACTGGTTGAGAGCCGACGCATGGGTTGCGTCAGTTTCGCCCAGCTCTATTTCCCGAAAGGCGAAATCAGCCGTGAAAACTTCCGTCGCGCCCGTTTAGCGGCCGCGCAGAAGCTGGAAACGCTGGCGTGGCAATATCGTCTGCATGGCTGGCAATATGCGCTGGGCGCGTCCGGCACCATCAAAGCCGCCTGCGAAGTGCTGCTGGCGATGGATGAAAAAGAGAAGCTGATTACGCCTGAGCGCCTCGAAAAGCTCTATGACGAAGTGATGAAACACAAATCCTTTGCTGCACTCAGCCTGCCGGGTCTGTCGGAAGAGCGTAAAGGTGTGTTTGTACCCGGGCTGGCGATTCTTTGCGGCGTATTTGATGCGCTGGCCATTCGCGAATTGCGCCTCTCCGACGGTGCGCTGCGTGAAGGCGTGCTCTATGAGATGGAGGGCCGTTTCCGCCATCAGGATATTCGCAGCCGTACGGCACAGAGTCTGGCGAACCATTACGCTATCGACAGCGATCAGGCACGACGCGTGCTCGACACCACCGAGCAGCTTTATCTGCAGTGGCGCGAGCAGAATCAGAAACTGGCGAATCCACAACTGGCCGCACTGCTGAAATGGGCGGCGATGCTGCACGAAGTGGGCCTGACCATCAATCACAGCGGCCTGCAACGCCATTCAGCCTATATTCTGCAAAACACCAACCTGCCGGGCTTCAATCAGGATCAGCAGATGCTGCTGGCGGCGCTGGTCAGATTCCATCGTAAAGCGATAAAGCTTGATGAGCTGCCGCGCGTGACGCTGTTCAAGAAAAAGCAGTTTGTGCCGCTGATCTTCCTGCTTCGCCTGGGTACCCTGTTGAATAATCAGCGACAGGCCACCACGCGTCCGGAGGCGTTAACCCTGAAATGCGATGATGGCCACTGGACGCTGACCTTCCCGGCGGGCTACTTCACGCAGAACAACCTGGTTCAGCTCGATCTTGAACGGGAGCAGGTTTACTGGAATGACGTCACGGGATGGAAACTGATCCTCGAAGAAGAAGTCTGACAACACGGGCGCCTGGCGCCCGTTTAACTGAAATGATGAATATGACACAACCAACCGCACCCCTTTCAGGCGAAAACTATTTTGCCGAAACCTATGGTTTAACGCCGCCCCACTCCGAAGTGGTTGCGGCGCTGCCCCAGCTCAACGTCGGCAAGGCGCTTGACCTTGGCTGTGGCGTGGGACGCAATACGCTGTTTCTGAATCAGCACGGTTTTGACGTCACGGCGTGGGATCATAATCCGCAAAGCCTGGCGCGCCTGCAGGAGATTATTGCGCAGGAAAATCTCAGCGGCATTCATACCGAGCAGCGCGACCTGAACAACACGCGCTTTAATGGCGGCTTCAACTTTGTGCTGTCGACCGTGGTGATGATGTTCCTTCAGCCGCAGATTATTCCGCAGCTGATTGCCGACATGCAGGCCTGTACGGTCAGAGACGGTTTTAACCTGATCGTGGCGGCGATGAACACGGACGATATGCCCTGCCCGGCTGATTTCTCCTTTGCGTTTAAATCAGGTGAGCTCAGCCACTACTACCGCAACTGGCACATCGTGAAGTACAACGAGCACCCCGGTCAGCTGCATCGCACAGATGAAAATGGCAACCGCATCACCTGTCGGTTTGCGACGCTGCTGGCGCAAAAAGCGAGTTACTGATCTTTATCTGCTGTTTTTTTCAACAGCGATTGATTTCATCAGGCGACTGTGACTAAATATTGCAGTCGCCCCAGATGGGGTCATTACAGGAACCACCCCGCGTGAACAGCGCTATTTCTCCCCGAAGACGTCAAAAAACCGGCACCATGACCCGCATTGTGTTGCTGATTAGTTTTATCATTCTTTTTAGTCGCCTGATTTTTATCCTGCCTGCTGCCTTCGAGCATCATCAGCAACAGAAAGCTATTCATGAACCGGTTGCCATAACATCAGGCGATACGCGATACGCGATAACGAATAACGAATAACGAATAACGACCTTTCGCCTGAAACGCACCTGATACGTAAATGTTATCCAGCTAACTGGACTCTTTTTTGCATCCCTTTTTCAGGCGAAACGCTACACTTCGTGCTGGTGCTTTCAGACTTAAGGGATCCAATGTGTCTGCCTCTCACTCTCAACGTTTAAGTGAAATACGTCATCGCATTCTGACGCTGCTGCTCAGCGAGCACGATCTGGTTGATGCCCTGCTGGAGAAATCGGGCGATCTCAATCCTGAACAGCAACGTGAAAATGCGGCCCAGCGTGACGCGCTGGAGCAGGACATTCTGCAACTGCATGCCGCTGACCTCGCGGATATTCTCGAAGCCCTGCCCGAAGAAGAACGTCAGGCGCTGTGGCGGCTGGTGCCGAACGAGCGGCGCGGCCATGTGCTGGTTGAAGCGTCTGAAACGGTCTGGGCCAGCCTCACCGAAGAGATGAGCGACCGCGATATCCTGCGCGCTATCCAGCCGCTGGATATCGACGATCAGGTCTGGCTGGCGCGTTATCTGCCACGTGACCTGACCGGACGCCTGCTGGCAACGGTGGAGCCCGCCCTGCGCGCCCGCATGCTCGATATGGTGCAGCTTGACCGTGACCGCGTAGGCCGGGTAATGGATTTCAATATCCTGACGGTGCGTGAAGATGTCACGCTTGCAACGGTGCAACGCTTTCTGCGCAAGCGCAAAAGCATGCCGGGCGGTACCGATAAACTCTTTATCACCAATAAAGATAATCAGCTGCTGGGCGAACTGCTGCTGACGGACATCCTGCTTAACAAACCCAAAACCCTGGTGAGCGACGTGATGAACGCCCGCCCTACCACCTTCCAGCTCAATGATAAGGCCGAAGACGCAGCCAGCGCCTTTGAACGTTATAACCTCATTTCAGCCGCCGTCACCGACGCCAGGGGCAAGCTGATTGGCCGCGTGACCATTGAAGACATCATCGACCTGGTGAATGC
This sequence comes from Pantoea sp. K16, assembly GCF_048452805.1. Lineage (NCBI taxonomy): Bacteria > Pseudomonadati > Pseudomonadota > Gammaproteobacteria > Enterobacterales > Erwiniaceae > Pantoea > Pantoea sp. K16. The sequence continues at coordinate 73,725 of NZ_JBLWNV010000010.1, forward strand.
CGAAAACGAAAGCAACATTCGTAAAATGGGGGGTATCAGTCAGGAAGAGGATGTGTTCGCGCCGGTGCGTAAATCGGTACGTAAACGCTGGGCCTGGCTGGCGATTAACCTCTGTACCGCCTTTGTCGCCTCCAGGGTTATCGGGCTGTTTGAAGGGACGATTTCGCAAATCGTGGCGCTGGCCACGCTGATGCCGATCGTCGCGGGTATCGGCGGCAATACCGGTAATCAGACTATCACCATGATTGTGCGGGCGCTGGCCTTACATCAGGTTGAACCGGGCAACTTTTCGTTTTTGATCGTCCGCGAACTTGGCGTGGCGCTAATCAACGGCCTGTTCTGGGGCGGCATCATGGGCGGCATCACCTGGCTGATGTATGACAATATGGCGCTGGGCGGCGTTATGATGCTGGCCATGGCGCTTAATCTGCTGCTGGCCGCGCTGATGGGCGTGCTGGTGCCGCTGGTCATGACTAAAATGAATCGCGATCCCGCCGTCGGCTCCAGCGTATTGATCACCGCCCTTACCGACACCGGCGGCTTCTTTATTTTCCTGGGGCTGGCGACGATTTTCCTGCTGCCGCACTGATCGTCAGGCTTGCAGGCCGTAACGTTGCAGCGACCCGTTAAGATTGCGCTGCCGCGTTACCTGTGCCAGCTCTCGGGTCGCCGCAGGCAGCGTATAGTTACCTCGCTGACTCAGCCACTCCAGCACATCCGCTAAGTGCCAGATGGCGGTTTTACCGTCATGCACCGGCAGCGGAAACGGCGGGCGGTGGCTGAGCATCAGCTTACGCATATTCTGACGCGTCATGCCGATGATCTCCGCCACATCCGTCAATCCCACAAAATCGGGTGCGGCTTCCACCAGCGTGGCACCCGGTATCGCACGCAGCACATCCTCTTCTGCCTGCTTCAATACATCCGTTGCAGAGTCAGACTCGCGGGTGAACTCCAGTGCAATTCTGCCCGGCATGCCCAGGCCGATTAGCGCATCATCACAGCCTGCCGCTGCCAGCGTTTCCAGCAGTTCATCCACCGGCGCGTGCCCTTCCGGCAGGCTGAACCGTAATGTGAAACAATATTCCATATGCTTCTCCTTGTGCTGCATCAGGACTTCAGATAGTGACAGTTGTCGACCACGCGCCGCAGCGCGCGGGCATGCTGATGTGCGTTTTTTGGTGTGCTCCAGATACAGGTCAGACAAAACTCCCCACATCGGCACATCAACAGATTTTTCGGACAGTACATTTTGCCCCAGGCGTGATGGCCTCCCGTGACGACCAGCCAGCCATGGGATTCGGCGTAGCGTAACGCCGTTTCGATCTCTTTGTTGGGATGCCGCTTCCTTGCCATATTTTTCCCTATCCTGACGCTGAATTGATAAGTTGTCAACTGACAACCCTATGAAATTATCTTAGTGCGGCTCAGCATGCGCAGACTTTTTCTCGCAGTAAAACAGTCAGGGTATAAACTGGAAAACGTCACACAAAAAACGATCAGCGCCAGAAGTCATCTGGCAGCAGAAACGATTAACAACGGAGGCAATATGTTTAAAGCAGAGGATTTTGTTCAGTCTAAAACCGGCGGCCCGAAAATGCAGGTGCTGCGCGTCGAAGGTGACACCTTATGGTGTGCACGCGTTGATGATGCGGCGAAAAAAGAGATCGAAGTGAAAGCAGAGAGCGTCAATCTCTATCACGAAGAGGGTGACTTTGGCGTGTGCTGAAGTGAAACGGCCCCTGACGGGGCCAGACTGTCAGGGCTTATCCTGCTGAAGGTTGTCATTTCCCAGGCCGCCAATAAACGGCAGACGCAGCCGGAACGGTGTGAAATCGACTCCCATGTTCAGGCCCAGCAGATTCACTTCAAATCCCTCTTCTGCACCCAGCGTCACTCCCGCCACACCCAGAATCGACACCTGCACACCGCGCCCGGATGGCGGCAGCCCGACCGGACGCCACAGTGGCCGGTAATCTTTACCCAGCGCGTTAGCGGGCAGATCAAGCCTTAAAGCGGGTACTTCGCGGCCAATATGCGCCAGGAAGGTGTTGCTGTTCGGTCCTGGCCAGGCGCGGTAGGTTGTCGGCCACGGATAGGATTTAATGGCGGCTTCAATCTGCGGGATCATCGCTTCTGCTTCCGGTCCGCGATGTTCCACCAGCAGCCGCGGTTTTGCGCCATACCAGTAGCCATCAGGCAGGTTGGTGTTGCGCCGGACTTTATCGCCGCTGCCCCAGCTAATCACTTCGTAGCGAGTGAAACGCGTTTCACCTGCGCGCTTGAAGATGATCCACGGATGCACCGCCACCGCCCCTTTCCAGCCATAGGTCGGCGCAGCATAGACCTGTACAATAGCCAGGCTATATAAAGCGCGCGGGTCGGGTGCTATCCCGGACGAATCACGTCGGGCGGTCGCCCAGCCGCCCGGCTCTGCGGTTTCGCTGTGACGCGTCGCCTGCGCAATGCTGGCTCCCAGCGATAGCAGCAGTACGGCAACAAAAAACAGGCTGAACACTTTAAGTGAGAGCATGACAACATTCCTGGTGACGTAAGAATCGCGAATCGCCTGTTCAGCAGGCGGTTTCAGTAAATGGCGGCTTTGGGATACGGACGATCGATGAAAGCGGCGGGTAAAAGCGGGACACAACTGACGTCAGTTGCGGGCTTTTACTGCATGGAGGATAGCGTAATTTCCGGCAAAGTGAACAGGAAAACACCAGCGACGGACCTGGATGTGCTGAAAGGTTAAAACAGCACGGCGAATGCGATAACCACATCGTAATCCGTTACCTGGCAGGGTCTCATCAATAGATGAGCGAGTTTTCCTGAATAAGTGATAACCGCATGCCTTCGCATTAAAACCCTGGTGTCAGTAACCCATAAAGCGTCCTTACTGTTTCAGGGTATTTAACGCTTTTAATAAACTCATTATTTTTTATCCGGCCCTGATTGCCTGCTGCAGGCATAACCCGAGGGGAATCACACTGCCCTGAGTGAACGCCAATTTGTCGAAACTATAAAGTCGTTGCTCTGATAAAACCTAAGCATCAGCGAACATGAGGCATACCGTGGCGTTTTCACTGTTAGCGCTATACCTGCAGATATAAACAGGATGTACGTACTCTTTTAGTCAGAAGTAAGGCCTGCCACTACAGCTCTTTTGTTAATACCTCAAGATTGTCCGCAAGGATATTAAGCACCGCATTAACGTAGATATCCCTGTTTCCCTGGTGCCACATCACGCACAGTGGCAGCCCGGCTATATTGTCGACCGGAGCCAGTGGCAGATAGGTTACGCCATCCGCGTTCATGTTGCGGTAAGAGGATGGCACGAGCGCCACACCCAGCCCAGCAGCAACAAAGCTCAGTATTGTCTGTTTTTCCTCAGCATACTGAGCGATAACCGGATATTTACCGGCCGCTCTGAACAGGTTCATCGTCAGGTCATGACTGTGGGGACGGGAACGTCTTTCCGGCACAATCACCGGCTCATTGCAAAAATCCTCAATGCTTACCCGATCGTAATGCACCAACCGGTGATGAGCAGGGACTGCCAGTACACAGGTTTCATGGGCGATAAAGCGAGTGGTCAGAATGACATCTGTTTGTTCTGGCGGTCGCACAAACACCAGGTCCAGCCAGCCCGAGGTGAGTCGTGGGATCAGGCTGTGCGATTTATCTTCACTGATGTGGATATCGGCATCAGGAAACGCACTGACAAACAGGTTAAGCAGTTTCGGCAGTAATCCTCTCGCCGCGCTGTCAATGGCACCGATCCGCAACGTTTTTTTCTGCGACGCGATGTTTTTATGGAACCGCAACCGTAACGCATCAAAATCCGCAACAACGGACTTAGCCTCACTCAAAAACTCCGCGCCTTCCCGGGTCAGAGAAACGTTCCGGGTAGAACGATTCAGCAGGCGTATACCCAGATCCTCTTCCAGCAAGCGGATAAAACGGCTGAGTGACGCAGGCATCATTTCAAGCTTCCGGGCAGCCCTGCCGAAGTGAAGTTCATCACCTACCACTACGAAGCATCTCAGCTGATTTATATCCATTTTTCGCCCGCACTCAGATTATACAAGTTATTTATATAAACCCTTGCCGATGATAACGCCAGTCAAAACAGCATACTGGGTTCACAACAAAATGATAACAACCCTACCTGACTGTGGAGCATCCTGATATGCACAATGACCTCGAAAAAAAGGTAATGCGCAAAGTAACGCTGCGGATTATTCCTTTTATCATGCTGCTGTATTTTATCGCGTTTCTCGACCGGGTTAATATTGGCTTTGCCGCCCTGACCATGAATCAGGACCTGGGTTTTTCGCCGATGGTCTTCGGTATGGGGGCCGGGATTTTCTTTCTTGGCTACTTTCTGTTTGAAGTCCCCTCTAACCTTATTCTGCATAAAGTCGGTGCCCGTATCTGGATCGCCCGCGTCATGATTACCTGGGGACTGGTCTCCGGCTGTATGGCATTTGTTCAGGGCACCACCAGTTTTTATATTCTCCGCTTTCTGCTCGGCGTAGCCGAGGCCGGTTTCTTTCCTGGTATCATCCTTTATCTCAGCTACTGGTTCCCGGCTGTAAAACGTGCGCAGGTTACCGCCATTTTTATGGCCGCAGCACCACTCTCTACTGCGCTTGGCTCCCCTATCTCCGCTGCGCTGCTGGAGATGCATGGGCTGATGGGCTTTGCCGGCTGGCAGTGGATGTTTGTGCTGGAGGCGATCCCCGCTTTACTGCTGGGCATCGTCGTTCTGTTCTGGCTCACCGACCGTCCTGCCAAAGCAAAATGGCTGACCGAAGAAGAGCGGACCTGGCTTCAAAACTCTCTGCAGGCTGAAGAGCAGGCGCGCGCAACCGGGCAAAGCCACACCAGCGCATGGCGCGGTCTGGCGGATAAGCGGGTTCTGGCACTGGCGCTGGTCTATTTTGGCACCTCAGCCGGTCTTTATACCCTGGGTATCTGGGCACCGCAGATTATTCACAGCTTTGGTGCCTCATCGTTAGAAATCGGCTTCCTGAATGCTTTCCCTGCGGTGGCCGGTGTTCTCGGCATGATCCTCTGGGCCCGCCACTCGGACCGTACCCGTGAACGCAGCTGGCATGTTATTGCTGCCTGTCTGCTGGCCGCGGCCGGGCTGATTTATGCCGGAAGCGTCACAACCCTTTTCTCAGTGATTATCGCCCTGACACTCGTCACCGTTGGGATCAGCGCTTCCAAGCCCCCGCTGTGGAGCATGCCTACCCTTTTCCTGAGCGGGCCAGCGGCGGCAGCGGGCATTGCAGCCATTAATTCGATTGGCAACCTCGGTGGATTTGTCGGACCGATGATGATTGGCATCATCCGCCAGCAAACCGGTAGCTATACCGGGGGACTCTATTTCGTGGCCGGACTGCTGCTGATTTCAGCCCTGACGGTACTGATTCTGTCCGGAAAAGCGAAAAAGCCTCAGACCACAGAACTTCATCAACCTCACACTCATTAATTAATACGGAGAAACATCATGCGTAACTACTCTATTGCCGCAATTCCTGCTGACGGTATCGGCCCTGAAGTCATCTCTGCCGGCATTGAAGTCCTGAAAGCGCTGTCACATCGCGATCCGCAGCTGAAATTTGATATTCAGACTTTCGACTGGGGTTCCGACTACTACAAACGCTACGGCGTGATGATGCCGGAAGACGGCTTACAGACGCTGAAAAAATTCGATGCTATCTATTTCGGCGCGGTCGGCGCTCCGGATGTGCCTGACCATATTACCCTCTGGGGGCTGCGCCTGCCGATTTGTCAGGGCTTCGATCAGTATGCGAATGTGCGGCCGACAAAAATTTTGCCTGGCGTTACCTCGCCGCTGCGTAATCGGGGTCCAGGTGACCTCGACTGGGTCATCGTGCGTGAAAACTCCGAAGGAGAATACTCAGGCAATGGCGGCCGCGCCCATAAAGGTCTGCCGGAAGAGGTCGGAACCGAAGTGGCGATCTTTACCCGCGTCGGCGTCACCCGGATCATGCGCTATGCCTTTAAACTTGCTCAGTCGCGCCCACGTAAATTGCTGACGGTGGTCACTAAATCCAATGCGCAGCGTCATGGCATGGTGATGTGGGATGAAATTGCGGCTGAAGTGGCGCTGGAGTTCCCGGATGTGCAGTGGGACAAAATGCTGGTGGATGCCATGACGCACCGCATGACGCTGCACCCGCAGAGCCTGGACACGGTCGTCGCCACCAATCTGCATGCCGATATCTTATCCGACCTGGCCGGGGCGCTGGCTGGCAGCCTTGGCGTAGCGCCAACAGCGAACATCGATCCTGAGCGGCGCTTTCCATCGATGTTCGAGCCGATTCACGGCTCAGCCTTTGATATCACCGGTAAGGGCATCGCTAACCCGATCGCCACCTTCTGGACGGCGGTACAGATGCTGGAGCATCTGGGCGAGCATGAAGCCGCTGCACTGATCATGGGAAGCATCGAACATGTCTGCACCTGCGGCATCCTGACGCCCGATGTGGGCGGCACGGCCACAACGGCCGATGTCACGCGTGCTGTGGTGCAGTTCATCGAATCCCGTTCAACCGTTGCTGAGATTGCATAACAATGAGAAACGATCAGGCCGCAACGATACTGGAGGATATCTTTAAGCAGGCGGTTGACAGTGCCCGTCCCGGGCCTGTCGTTCCGGCGGCGCTGCCGCAGAAGCCTGCTGGCCGCTGTATCGTGGTCGGGGCAGGCAAGGCTTCGGCCGCCATGGCGGCGGCTGTGGATGCCGCCTGGCCAGACGTGGATGTCAGTGGCGTGGTGGTGACTCGCTATGGTCATGCAGTGCCCGCCGGGCGTATCCGTATTCTGGAGGCTTCCCATCCGGTTTCAGATGCGATGAGTGAAACGGCGGCTATGCTGATTCTGGAAACGCTGCGCGGACTGACACCCGACGATCTGGTACTGGCGCTGATATCAGGCGGCGGCTCCGCCGTGATGGCATTACCCGCGCCGGGTATCACGCTGGCCGATAAACAGTCTGTTACCCGTGCACTGCTGCACAGCGGTGCCAGCATCAGGGAAATGAATCTGGTCAGGCGTCACCTCTCGGCGATAAAAGGCGGCAGGCTGGCTGCACTGGCGCAGCCTGCACGGGTGGTTTCATTGATTATCAGCGATGTCCCGGGTGACAATCCGGCAGATGTGGCATCAGGTCCGACTGTGGCTGACAACAGCACGCCAGAAGATGCACTGAAGGTGCTCGAGCGCTACGCTATTCCGGTATCCGCCGAGGTTCGCCATGTGTTGAGCCAGCCGCTGGCGTTGTCAGGCATGCTGCCCATTGGTGAGGTCAGGATGATTGCCACACCAGCAATGGCATTACAGGCCGCAGCCAGGGCTGCGCGTAATCATGGTATTACCCCATTGATACTCGGTGATGCCCTGGAAGGTGAGAGCCGGGAAGTGGCAACCGTCATGGCAGGCATTGCGAAATCGGTGAAGCAGCATGGTCAGCCGCTGAAGGGCCCTGCTGTTTTGCTGTCGGGAGGGGAAACAACGGTTACCGTAAGTAATGAAGGTGCGGGTAAAGGCGGCCGTAACACTGAGTTTTTACTGGGATTAGCCTGCGCACTCCGTGGAGAAAGGGGAATCTGGGCCATAGCGGGTGACAGCGACGGCATTGATGGCACCGAAGATGCAGCGGGCGCGATGATTTATCCGGATTCGCTGACGCGCGGAAAAAATCGCGGGCTTGATGCACTCACCTGTCTGAACGCGCATGACAGCTACAGCTATTTTCACGCAATCAATGATTTGCTGATAACGGGACCAACATTAACGAATGTGAACGATATCAGGATAATACTGGTAGCATAGCCGCCACTTTTCGCATGGCTGGCAGGATTAAGCAAACGTCTGCATGACATGATTATCAGGAGAGTTCTGCAGTGAGCTGAAAGCCATATCAGCATGACCTGTAGACGTTTTGACCAGTCTTTAGAAAAATGACTTCGCTTTTTTTACCGTACGCTGCCTGTAAGAGGCGGCGTAACATCGACTGTCGATTCTGGCATCAGATTCAAATCCTGCAACCTGTCAGGCTTTTGCAACAGACTGCCTGACGAGGCAAAATTCTCCAGTGCACTAATGAAAAAGCCCGCAGTGATGCGGGCTTAGAGGTGCTTTATTGCTTATACGTGCAGGCTGTTGCCAGACGTTAAATCATTCCCACTCAATCGTCGCTGGTGGCTTACCGCTGATGTCATACACCACGCGGGAGATGCCGTCGACTTCATTGATGATGCGGTTAGAGACACGGCCCAGGAAATCATACGGCAGGTGTGCCCAGTGTGCGGTCATAAAGTCGATGGTTTCCACCGCACGCAGCGAGACAACCCAGTCATATTTACGGCCATCGCCCATCACGCCGACTGAACGTACCGGCAGGAAGACGGTGAACGCCTGGCTGACTTTGTTATAGAGATCCGCTTTATGCAGCTCTTCAATGAAGATGGCATCGGCACGGCGCAGCAGGTCGCAATACTCTTTCTTCACTTCGCCCAGCACGCGCACGCCCAGACCTGGGCCCGGGAACGGATGGCGATAGAGCATGTCGTAAGGCAGGCCCAGCTCCAGACCAATCTTACGCACTTCATCTTTGAACAGCTCACGCAGCGGCTCAACCAGGCCCATCTTCATCTCTTTCGGCAGGCCGCCGACGTTGTGATGCGATTTGATGACGTGCGCCTTACCGGTTGCAGAGGCCGCAGACTCAATAACATCCGGATAGATGGTGCCCTGTGCCAGCCACTTAACGTCCTGCAGCTTCAGCGCTTCTTCGTCGAAGACTTCCACAAAGACGCGACCGATAATTTTACGTTTCGCTTCCGGCTCATTCTCACCTGCCAGCGCGTCGAGGAAGCGCGCTTCGCCTTCAACGTGAATAATGTTGAGGCCGAAGTGGTCGCCAAACATATCCATAACCTGTTGTGCTTCGTTCAGGCGCAGCAGCCCGTTATCTACGAACACGCAGGTCAGACGGTCGCCAATGGCGCGATGCAGCAGCATTGCCGTCACGGAGGAGTCAACACCACCAGACAGGCCGAGGATCACTTTGTCGTTGCCGACCTGCACACGCAGGCGTTCAACCGCATCTTCAATAATTTTGGCTGGCGTCCACAGGGCTTCACATTCACAGATGTCGATAACGAAGCGCTCAAGCATCCGCAGGCCCTGGCGGGTATGGGTCACTTCCGGGTGGAACTGCACGCCGTAGAAACGCTTCTCTTCGTTAGCCATGATGGCGAACGGACAGGTTTCTGTGCTGGCAACGGTCACGAAGTCAGCCGGGATCGCCGTGACTTTGTCGCCGTGGCTCATCCAGACATCCAGCAGCGGTTTGCCGGCGGCGCTGATCGCATCTTCAATATCGCGAACCAGGGCGCTTGGCGTCGTCACTTCAACCTGCGCATAACCAAACTCGCGCTCGGTTGAGCCAGCAACGGTGCCGCCCAACTGCATCGCCATCGTCTGCATACCGTAGCAGACACCCAGCACCGGCACGCCAGCGCTGAAGACATATTCAGGCGCACGCGGGCTGTTCAGTTCGGTGGTGCTCTCCGGGCCACCGGAAAGGATGATGCCGCTTGGGTTGAACTGGCGAATCTGCTCTTCGGTGACATCCCATGCCCAGAGTTCACAGTAAACGCCCAGCTCGCGTACGCGACGTGCAACCAGCTGAGTATATTGTGAGCCGAAATCGAGAATCAGAATGCGATGCTTATGGATATTTTCCGTCGTCATTGAGGGTTTTCCAGAACGGTGACTTAATCAATAAAAGCGCCCGGCTGAAGCCGGGCGGGAAATCGGGATTATGAACCCATGCGATAGTTCGGTGACTCTTTGGTGATGGTCACATCATGCACGTGGCTCTCATTGATGCCGGCGCCGCTGATGCGGACAAACTCCGCCTTGGTGCGCAGGTCATCAATGGTCGGGCAACCGGTCAGGCCCATGCACGAGCGCAGGCCGCCCATCTGCTGATGCACGATCTCTTTCAGACGGCCTTTATAGGCCACGCGACCTTCGATACCTTCCGGCACCAGTTTGTCAGCGGCGTTATCGGTCTGGAAGTAACGGTCAGAAGAGCCTTTAGACATCGCGCCCAGTGAACCCATACCGCGATAGGATTTGAACGAACGGCCCTGATAGAGTTCGATCTCGCCCGGTGACTCTTCGGTCCCCGCCAGCATCGAACCGACCATGACACAGGACGCACCGGCGGCGATCGCTTTCGCGATGTCACCGGAGAAACGGATACCGCCATCGGCAATCACCGGAATACCGGTGCCTTCCAGCGCGGTGACTGCGTCAGAGACGGCAGTGATCTGCGGAACGCCCACGCCGGTCACGATACGGGTAGTACAGATAGAGCCCGGGCCGATACCCACTTTAACGGCGCTGACGCCTGCCGCAACCAGCGCCAGTGCGCCTGCACCGGTGGCTACGTTGCCGCCAACGATTTCAAGGTCCGGGTATTTGGCACGGGTTTCACGGATACGTGACAGCACGCCTTCAGAATGGCCGTGTGAAGAGTCAATCAGCAGCACGTCAACGCCCGCTGCAACCAGCGCATCGATACGCTCTTCGTTACCTGCACCTGCGCCAACTGCCGCACCGACACGCAGACGGCCCTGCTCATCTTTACAGGCGTTAGGTTTACGTTCAGCTTTCTGGAAATCTTTAACGGTGATCATGCCCAGCAGATGGAAGCTGTCATCCACCACCAGCGCTTTCTCAACGCGCTTTTCATGCATCCTGTGCAGCACCACATCGCGCGCTTCGCCCTCTTTCACCGTCACCAGACGATCTTTCGGGGTCATGACTGCAGAGACAGGCTGTGAAAGGTCAGTGACAAAGCGCACGTCACGACCGGTGATGATACCCACCAGTTCGTTGTCGCGGTTAACCACCGGATAGCCCGCAAAGCCGTTGCGCTCGGTCAGCGCTTTAACGTCAGCCAGTGGGGTGGTTGGCAGAACGGTCTGTGGTTCAGTCACCACGCCGCTTTCATGTTTCTTCACCTTGCGCACTTCGTCCGCCTGGCGTTCGATTGACATATTTTTATGGATGAAGCCAAGGCCGCCTTCCTGTGCCAGCGCAATCGCCAGACCCGACTCGGTCACGGTGTCCATGGCAGCGGAGAGCATAGGAATATTTAAACGGATATTTTTGGTCAGCTGAGTGCTGAGATCGGCCGTATTCGGCAGGACGGTGGAGTGTGCAGGGACGAGCAGAACGTCGTCAAAAGTGAGTGCTTCTTTAGCGATTCTTAACATGGCAATACTCCACCTCGGGTGATTGAGAATAGATAAAATATTGCCGCGGCATTATACAGGCCGTAATCGATTGCCTCCAGCATTATTTACGAAAAACTCTTGATCCGCACTGACAGCCCTGTAGTATCGATGAATTAACCTGCTGATTTGGAATTTGATCTTCGTCACATGTCGCTGCCACCCATCGCCAATATTTTTACCGTCAGCCGTCTCAATACGACAGTGCGTCAGCTGCTGGAGAAAGAGATGGGCCTGGTCTGGATCAGCGCCGAGATCTCCAACTTCACGCAACCGGCATCCGGTCACTGGTACTTCACGCTGAAAGATGATGGCGCTCAGGTTCGCTGTGCTATGTTCCGCAACAGTAACCGACGCGTTACCTTTCGTCCGCAGCATGGTCAGCAGGTGCTGGTTCGCGCCAACATCACTCTCTATGAGCCACGCGGTGACTATCAGCTGATTGCAGAAAGTATGCATCCGGCGGGTGAAGGCTTGCTGCAGCAGCAGTTTGAACTGCTGAAAGCAAAACTGGCTACCGAAGGACTGTTTGATCCGCAGCATAAGCAACCGCTGCCGGAACCGGCGCGTCAGGTCGGGGTGATCACCTCTTCCACCGGCGCGGCGCTGCACGATGTGTTACGCGTGCTGCATCGCCGTGATCCCTCTCTGCCCGTGGTCATCTACCCGACCGTGGTTCAGGGCGTCGATGCGCCAGCGGCTATCGTCCGCGCAATTGAAATCGCCAACCTGCGCAACGAGTGCGACGTCTTAATTGTCGGACGCGGCGGCGGTTCGCTGGAAGATTTGTGGGGCTTTAACGATGAACGCGTGGCGCGCGCCATTTTTGCCAGCCGCATTCCCATCGTCAGCGCGGTGGGTCATGAAACCGATGTCACCATTGCCGACTTCGTTGCCGATTTACGTGCACCCACCCCTTCCGCCGCGGCTGAAATTGTCAGCCGTAACCAGCTGGAGTTACTGCGTCAGTTGCAGTCACAGCAACAGCGGCTGGAGATGGCGATGGATTACTACCTGGCACGTCAGCAGCGGCTTTACTCCCGCCTTGAACATCGTCTGCAACAGCAGCATCCGCAGCTGCGTCTGGCCCGTCAGCAGACCGCCCTGTTCCGCCTGCAGCAGCGACTGGGGGAAGCAATGGAAACCCACCTGCGTCAGGCCACGCGTCAGCAGGATCGTCTGTCGCATCGACTCAATGCCCAGCAGCCTCAGCAGCGGCTGTTCGATGCGCAAAAACAGCTGCAAAGCTGGCACTACCGCCTGCAGCAGAGCATGACAAAACAGCTGAGCACCAGCAAACAGCACTTTGGTCAGTTGGTGGCGCAGCTGGAAGGCGTCAGCCCGCTGGCGACGCTGGCGCGCGGTTTTAGCGTGACCACCGACACTGCCGGACAGGTGGTGAAGAAAACCGCACAGCTCCAGAGCGGCGACCTGCTCCGTACCCGTCTTGATGATGGCTGGGTTGAAAGCCAGGTGACGCAGTTACTGCCTGAGAAAAAGCGCCGCCGCAAAACCGCCTCCTGACTCTGCCCGTCAGCTCACACTTTTACACTTAACGCTGGCCTCACTAATGAGGTCTAACCAGACTGACGGGTCTATACTTTCTGGCACATTCCCTGTCGCCAGGGCGTTTCAGATGGCTGGCCAACGTTGTTGCCTCAGAAAAGCGCCGCCGCAAAACCGTCTCCTGACACTGCCCGTCAGCTCACACTTTTACACTTAACGCTGGCCTCACTAATGAGGTCTAACCAGACTGACGGGTCTATACTTTCTGGCACATTCCCTGTCGCCAGGGCGTTTCAGATGGCTTACCAAAGGTGTTGCCTCAGAAAACCGCCGCCGCAAAACTGCTTCCTGACTCTGCCCGTCAGCTCACACTTTTACACTTAACGCTGGCCTTACTAATGAGGTCTAACCAGCCTGACGGGTCTATACTTTCTGGCACATTCCCTGTCGCCAAGGAGTTTCAGATGGCTTATTGCGTTATTCCTCCCTATATCCTTCGCAAAATCATCGCGCACGGTTCCGGCCACCAGCAGGAGCAGGCGCGTCGCACCCTGACACACGTCCAGCACCTGATGGCGGAACACTGGCAAAAGCAGCCGGTGGCAAAAACCGCGGCAGGCGGCCACGTAGATCGTGAAATTTATGATGCGCAAAGTCAGCAGACCCTGCCAGGTAAGTTGATTCGTCAGGAGGGCCAGCCCGGCAATGACGACGTGGCGGCTGAGGAAGCCTGGAACTATCTTGGCGTAACCTATGACTTCTTCTGGCAGGCTTATCAGCGTAATTCGCTGGATAATCAGGGGCTGAAATTGCTCGGTACCGTGCACTACGGTGACAAATACCAGAACGCCTTCTGGAACGGTCAGCAAATGGTATTTGGTGATGGTGACGGCGAAATCTTTAATCGCTTCACCATTGCGATTGACGTTGTGGCGCACGAACTGGCGCATGGCGTGACGGAAAATGAAGCCGGCTTGATCTACTTCGAGCAGGCTGGTGCACTGAACGAGTCACTGTCAGATGTGTTTGGCTCGCTGGTGAAACAGTTCAGTAAAAAACAGCGCGCCGATGAGGCGGACTGGATTATCGGCGAAGGCCTGCTGGCAAGCGGCATCAATGGGCGTGGTCTGCGATCGATGTCTGAACCTGGCTCGGCCTATGATGACCCGATGCTGGGCAAAGATCCGCAACCGGCACACATGGATCACTACGTGAAGACACGTGAAGATAATGGCGGGGTTCATATCAACTCCGGCATCCCTAACCGGGCTTTTTATCTGGCAGCAACAGCGCTGGGTGGTTATGCGTGGGAACAGGCGGGATATGCCTGGTACGATACGGTGTGTGACGACGAACTGCCACAGGATGCTGACTTTAAGACCTTTGCCCGCTTCACCGTTCAGCATGGTAAAAAACGGTTCAACGAATCGGTCGGCAGTGCCATTGAACAGGCGTGGAAGGAGGTTGGCGTGCTATGAGTGACCTGCCCGAACTCACTGATGACGCCACCATCATCGTCGCGCGTGAAGGCGGCATGGCCTTTATTCCGGGGCTACGCGCCGAACGACGCTTTATGCTGGGCGATCTGCCGCCGCCAGAAAGAGCGCGCGTCTGCCATGCGCTGCAGCAGGCGATGCCGCTGGGCGAACCGGAGGAGAAAGCCGCGCAGGTGGGCAGTGGCGATCAACGCTATTTTCGCATCCAGATTCAGTATGCAACGCACCGCGAGGTCGGGACGATAGTGCTGTTGATTCCGGAACAGGTGGCGCCGCCTGAGTTGCAGGCGCTGTGGCGCGACGGTAAATAAGCAAAAAAAAGGGCCGACAATGTCGGCCCTTTTCATTAAGCGTTGTTACTTGCTGTCTGGCAGCGCGTAAGCAATCACATAATCACCACGGTCCGGTGACTGACGTGCGCCACCTGCCGAGATCAGGATGTACTGCTTACCATCTTTCGGTGAGACGTAGCTCATCGGTCCACCCTGACTGCCCACCGGCAGACGTGCTTTCCACACCTCTTTGCCGGTTGAAGAATCAAAGGCGCGCAGATAGTAATCCTGCGTACCCGCGATGAACACCAGGCCGCCCTGCGTGGCCAGCGTACCGCCCAGCGTTGGCATGCCAACCGGCATTTTCACGCGCAACTTGATACCGAATGGTCCGGTATCCTGCACCGTGCCGACCGGCACCTGCCAGACGATTTTCTGCGTTTTCATGTCAATCGCCGACAGCGTACCAAATGGCGGTTTCTGACATGGGATGCCCAGCGGTGACATAAAGCGATTTTTATTCACAGCATATGGCGTGCCTTTCAGCGGAACGGCACCCATACCGGTGTTGATCGCTTCGCCGCCGTTGCTGCCACGCGCAATATTGCTGGTATCAGCCGGGATCATCTGAACCCACAGACCCAGACGCATATCATTGACGAACAACAGGTGGTTGTTCGGATCGACCGACATGCTGCCCCAGTTCATACCGCCCAGCGAACCCGGGAAGCTCAGAGACTTGTCGGTGTCCGGCACGGTGAACAGGCCATCATAGCGCATGGATTTGAAGCCAATGCGGCAGGCCAGCTGATCAAACGGCGTGGCACCCCACATGTCAGACTCTTTCAGCGTCTGGTTGCCAATCTGCGGCATCCCGGTCGAGTGTGGCTGCGTTTTGGTGTACTGCTCGTTCGGGATATGACCCTGCGGCATCGGCAGTTCTTCGACTTTGGTCAGCGGCTTGCCGGTCATACGGTCAAGTACGAAGATCATGCCGGTTTTGCCGCCAATCACTACCGCTGGTTTGGTAGTGCCATCTTTTTGCGGGAAGTCGATCAGGCTTGGCTGCATCGGCAGGTCAAAGTCCCACAGATCGTTATGCACGGTCTGATAGACCCACTTCTCTTTACCGGTCGTGGCATCCAGCGCCAGAACCGATGCGCCATATTTGTGATCCAGCTCAGTACGGTTCGCACCCCAGAGGTCAACCGACGAACTGCCCATTGGAATGAACACGGTGTTCATTGCCGGGTCGTAAGACATCGGTGCCCATGAGTTCGGCGTACTGCGGGTATAATCTTTACCCGGCATCAATATCGCATTCGGGTCAACATTGCCTGGGTCAAACGCCCAGCGCATCTGGCCGGTGATAACGTCAAAGCCACGCAACACGCCACCCGGCATATCCGTCTGCACGTTATCCGCTACGCGACCGCCGACCACCACAGTGGTGCCAGCCAGGGTTGGCGCTGAGGTCAGCTGATATTGCGGATCCGGTGCCTTGCCCATGCCCGCTTTGAGATCAACGATGCCGTGATCGCCAAAGTTTTCACAGAACTCACCGTTGTCAGCATTGATCGCAATCAGACGCGCGTCGATGGTGTTCATCAGAATACGACGCTGACAGCTGTCACCGGCTGGCAACACTGCGGCAGTCACAGGTGAAGACCCCGGCTTATCTGGCTGCTGCAGCGGTTTTGTGGCGTCAAAGTAAGCCAGACCACGACAGCGCGGCCAGACTTCCGCTTTGGCATTGATTTCACGTTTCCAGATCTGCTTACCGCTGTTGGCTTCAACGGCGATGACGTTGTTGTGCGGTGTGCAGAGATAAAGGGTGTTGCCAATCTGCAACGGTGTCTGCTGATCTTCTGCGCCGTTGCCGGTCGGGCTGACAGGGGTATCACCGGTGCGGAAAGTCCAGGCCACCTGCAGATCTTTCACGTTGTCGCGGGTGATTTGATCCAGCGCCACAAAGCGGCTGCCCTGCGGAGTATTACCGTAGTTATCCCAGTCTTTCTGCTGTTTCGCTTTATCTACCGGGATCAGCGGCAGCTCTTCGCCCGTGCCTGCAACGGTAGGATGTGGCTGGAACATCTGCACCAGCGTAACAACCATGCCTGCCGCCAGCAGCGCAGAGAACGCATAAGAGGGTTTTGCCAGTGAGTGCTTACCTTCATGCTTACGCAGTGAAGGCCAGATCAGGAAGGCAAGCAGCATCAGTCCGGCAGGCACCATCAGGCGTGATACCAGCGGCCAGAACTCCAGGCCCGCGTCGAACAGCGACCAGATCAGGGTGCCGACAAAGACCAGCAGGAACAGAACCACTGCCGAGGATTTACGACGGAAGAACTGAATTGCGGAGAGTACAGTGACGATACCCGCAATTAAAAAGTACCCGCTGCCACCAAGTGCAACCAGTTTGCCGCCGCCAATTGCAAAAAACAGACCGGTGGCAAGCAGCACCAGTCCGAGCAGCACGGATGCTATTCCCAGCCCCTTTCCGGAGCGGGAGGATGTTTCAGCCATAATACTTACTCTCCTGAATAAACAGAGCGCCCGGACAGATGCCATCCGGACTCCGGCGCGTTAAGTCAGTCCGCGCCGGGCACCGCTCGGTTTCAAATCGAATATAAACAGACCCGCGTCCGTGAGATCGAGGGGCCGGAAGAACACGGATGTGGCTTGCCCCTCCCACGACGCGGCAGGATTGTACCACCTGGTACATTACAGAGTGAATATCTACAACTCATTTGTTACGGCGCAATAGCATTTTTGCTACAAAATGAGCCAGTCGTCGCTCTGAATTCTCAGACGTTTTAAGCGTAGCTGAAAGCGGCGTCAGTGACCTGGCGGCTGGAAAAGGACGCGCTTGCGGGAGATAAGGCCATGTCCGTTCCGGCAAAAATAGTCCACCGCGCCGCAGGCTTTGAGCACCTCAAGCGGCTGATGACACTCCGGACAGCAGGGTTGTGCGGGGTAATGCGTACCGCAGGTAATACAGATAAATTCACCGTCACTGAGCGACAGCGGTTGCTGACATTTTTCGCAAATAATAGTCACTATTTTCTCCCTGCTCCGGTTTATTCAGAGCAAAAAAAAGAGGGCCAGATGGCCCTCTATTCTTAACGCTTGTTCTTTTTCATATGCGCCAGCAGACGCTTACGTTTACGCTGCTGCGTTGGTGTCAGCAGGTTACGTTTGCCTTCATAAGGGTTATCACCCTCTTTGAACTGAATACGAATTGGCGTTCCCATCACGTTAAGTGATTTACGGAAATAGTTCATCAGGTAGCGTTTGTAAGAATCGGGCAGATCCTTAACCTGATTACCGTGGATTACCACGATAGGCGGGTTATAGCCCCCCGCGTGCGCGTATTTGAGCTTAACGCGACGACTGCGTACCAGCGGTGGCTGGTGATCGTCTGCCGCCATGTTCATGATACGGGTCAGCAGCGAGGTGTTTACACGCTTCGTCGAACAGTCATAGGCTTCAGTGATCGACTCAAACAGATTGCCGACGCCGCTGCCGTGCAGCGCAGAGATAAAGTGGATGCGGGCGAAATCGATAAAGCCCAGACGGTAGTCCAGTGTCTCTTTCACTTCATCACGCACTTCCTGCGACAGGCCATCCCATTTGTTGACCACAATCACCAGCGAACGACCACTGTTGAGAATGAAGCCAAGCAGCGACAGATCCTGATCGGAAATACCGGCATGGGCATCAATCACCAGCATCACCACGTTGGCATCTTCAATCGCCTGCAGCGTCTTGATCACCGAAAATTTCTCTACGGTGTCAGAGATTTTGGCACGCTTACGCACACCCGCCGTATCGATCAGAACGTATTCACGTCCATCACGCTCCATCGGAATATAGATGCTGTCGCGGGTGGTGCCCGGCATATCGTAGACCACCACGCGGTCTTCACCGAGAATGCGGTTGGTAAGCGTTGACTTACCTACGTTAGGACGGCCAACAATCGCCAGTTTGATCGGCAGGCCCGTCGGGTCGAAGTTTTCTTCTTCCTCTGCGGCTTCCTGCTCAGCAATCTCGTCAGCTTCAAGCGCAGCCCAGTACGCCTGGTTCTCTTCTTCTTCCGTGAGCTCGACCGTCTCAACTTTGTCCATCCATGGCAGCAGTGCCTCTTCTATCAGGCTGCTCACACCACGACCATGCGATGCCGCAATGGCGTGGATCTCGCCCAGGCCCAGTGAATAGAAGTCCACAACCGCCTGATCAGGATCCATCCCGTCAGTTTTGTTAGCCACCAGGAAAGTCGCTTTCTGACGGGAACGGAGATGCTTAGCGATTTGCTGATCGGCGGCCATCATGCCCGCACGCGCATCGACCATAAACAGCACGACATCCGCTTCTTCAATCGCCAGCAGTGACTGCTCGGCCATCCGAGTTTCAACACCCTCTTCGGTGCCGTCGATACCACCGGTATCAATAACAATAAATTCGCGCCCTTCCACTTCGGCGCGACCATATTTGCGATCGCGAGTCAGTCCAGGAAAATCCGCTACCAGCGCATCACGTGTGCGGGTTAAGCGGTTAAATAGCGTAGATTTTCCCACATTGGGACGCCCAACCAGCGCGACCACAGGTACCATAACAAAATGCCTCAATAAATAATTAATCGCCCGAATGGCGTGATTATAACGGCTCTGGCCGTCAAGTTCAGGCTTAAGGCGCAAAGAATACCATGCCTGACTAAAAACGAAACGGCCCCTGATTAAATCAGGAGCCGTCGGAACGGAGGATTTCACCTGCCAGACGTGTACCCGTTAACGGGTAATCGCATAAACCTCACCATCTTTCGACTGGATCAGCAGCTTATCGCTGGCGACCACCGGCTCGGTCTGGAAGCCTGAGCTATCAAGTTCCTGCTGCGCAACAAAACGACCATCCGTGGTGTTCAGCCAGTGCAGATAACCTTCACTGTCGCCGACAACCAGATAGCCGTTGTAGAGCACCGGCGAAGTCAGGTTGCGATGCAGCAGATCGCTTTGACGCCAGATGGCGACGCCGCCGTCAGCGTTAAGCGCAATCACACGATCGTCCTGATCGACCAGATAGATGCGGCCGGCATCCACAATCAGATCTTTCACACCGCCAATTTCGCGTTTCCACAAAATCTGGCCGGAACGCAGATCCAGTGCTGTCAGATTGCCGTTATACGCCAGCGCGTAAACCACGCCATTGACGATAACCGGAGTGGTATCGACATCGTTCAGACGATCGATCTCAGTGGCACCGCTGACCTGGGAAATACGCTGCTGCCAGACCAGTTGTCCCTGGTTCAGCACCACGGCACTGACACGACCATTGTCGCCACCGACAATCGCGCCACCAAAAGCGACAGCCGGAGCAGATTCACCGCGCAGAGACAACGCTGGCATATCCAGGTTGACGCTCCACTTCACGGCACCGCTGCTCTGATCCAGGCCCTGCAACATGCCGTTGCTGGTATGAACCAGCACCAGACCATCGCTGACTACCGGACGTGACAGTGCTTCGCCGGCGACTTTCGTCTGCCACGCCAGGCTACCATCACTGCTGTTGAGGGCATAAACCTGGCCGCGCTCGCTGCCAACATAGACCCGATCGCCATCAGCCGTCAGGCCACCTGATAACATGGCTGAGCGATTTTTAGAGAAGAAGCCGGTTTTCTCAGAGAGATCGACTTTCCATTTTTCTTTACCGTCTGCGGCATCGAGCGCTTTGACGATACCAAAGCGGTCGGCAGCATAAACCGTATTATCCTGCCAGGCAGGATGCAGATTTGAGTAGAAATCACCGACACCATCGCCTACCGAGGTGCTCCACACTTTCTGTGGCGTGAACTGATTTTCCACCTTCGGCAACGGGGCCATTTTTACTACATCTTCTTCGCCGCTAAACAGCGAACAACCGCTGAGCAAAGTGACTGAAATCAGTCCCGGCAGCAGGTATTTACGTAATTCCATGCGCTCTCTCTTGACTGGCTTAGCTTAAGTTATTCATCTTCATCTGCATCATTTGCTTCAATGCCGGAGAGGCGTCAGATTCAACCCCTTTACTCCAGGCATCGCGCGCGCCCTGCTTGTCGCCTTTGGTCAGCAGCGCTTCGCCGCGAATATCGGCCACAATGGCTGTCCAGCCATCACCCTTCACACCGTCAAGGGTTTTAAGCGCCGCATCCGCTTGATTCTGTTGCAGTTGAATGCGTGCCAGGCGCAGGTTAATCACCGCCTGCAGATTGGCATCTTTGGTATCTTTCAGTCCGTTTTGCAGCAGCGTCGCGGCTTTATCAAGCTGACCGGCGTCAACATACTGCTTCGCCAGATCCATCGCAGCCAGCGCACCGTAGGTGTTGCTGTTTTCACTGGCAAAACGGTTTACCGCTTCCAGCGTCTCCGGTTTGCCCGCCTGCATGGCGCTGGTGAGCTGCTGATACTGCGCTGATACTGTCTTCGCCGTATCGTCCTGATGACTGCTCCAGTAACGCCAGCCGCCCAGCGCAGCAATGCCGATCACCACGCCAATAGCTAACGCTTTGCCATTGTTGGCAAAAAAGTTGCGCAGCGCGTCGGTCTGCTCGTTCTCATTGCTATACACTTCCACGCAATCCCTCTCCTTTCTATGGTTGGTGCTGTGTCACGCTTACTGTAACAGCGAGCGCAAGACAGCAGCAGCCTCTGCCTGATCCAGCGTTTGCTGCTCGCCACGGCGCAGATCTTTAATCACGACCTGACCGGCTTTGACCTCGTCCTCGCCTAACACCAGTGCGACGCGAGCACCCCACTTGTCAGCACGGGCAAACTGTTTCTTGAAGTTGCCGCCGCCAAAGTTGGTCATCAGCCTCAGTTCTGGCGCTTCATCACGCAATTTTTCAGCCAGCTGCATTGCTGCAGACTGCACGCCCTGACCTGAAGCGATAACATAGACATCCACATTGCTCGTCGGTTCAAATTCAGGATTAACCGCCTGAACCAGCAGCACCAGACGCTCCATGCCCATGGCAAAGCCAACGGCAGGTGTTGCGCGCCCACCGAGCTGCTCAACCAGGCCATCATAGCGACCGCCACCACATACCGTGCCCTGTGAACCCAGGCTATCGGTGACCCACTCAATCACGGTGCGATTGTAATAATCAAGACCGCGTACCAGACGCTGATTGACGGTGTAGCTGATCCCGGCGTCATCCAGCAGGGCACACAGGCCGCTGAAATGTTCACGTGATTCGTCGTCAAGATAGTCGCCAAGCTGTGGCGCATCATTCAGTAACTGCTGGATATCGGGATTTTTAGTGTCGAGAACGCGCATCGGATTGGTGTACATGCGGCGTTTACAATCCTCATCCAGCACCTCTTTATGCTGTTCAAGGAAGGCGACCAGCGCGTCGCGGTAATGCGCGCGTGCTTCCAGCGAACCGATAGAGTTGAGTTCCAGACGAACGTGCTCAGAGATACCCAGGGCTTTCCACCAGCGGGCGTTCAGCATGATCAGTTCAGCATCGATGTCCGGTCCCTGCAGACCAAACACTTCCACGCCAATCTGGTAGAACTGACGATAGCGGCCTTTCTGCGGACGCTCATAGCGGAACATCGGGCCCATATACCACAGGCGCTGCTCCTGGTTGTAGAGTAAACCGTGTTCAATACCGGCTCGCACGCAACCTGCAGTGCCTTCCGGACGCAGCGTCAGGCTTTCACCGTTGCGGTCTTCGAAGGTATACATCTCTTTTTCAACCACGTCGGTGACTTCACCGATGGCGCGTTTAAACAGTGGGGTTTGCTCCACCAGCGGTAAGCGAATTTCGCTGTAACCGTAGCTCGCCAGCGTCTGCTTGAGAACGCCTTCAATCCGTTGCCAGAGGGCGGTATCCGCAGGCAGGTAGTCGTTCATCCCGCGAATCGCCTGAATATTCTTCGCCACGTTAGAATCTCTTAATGCAAAAAAACCTGTCCGGCATCATACCTTATGAGGATGAAACCGCACAGGTTCAGTCAAAAAAGTCACGCACGCAAACCGCGTACGCCATTATTTTTCCAGATGCTGCACATCAATACGGCGACTGGCATCCAGCATCGACGCTTTAGCACGAATGCGCGCTTCCAGCTGATCGATCATGTCATTGTTGTCGAGACGATCGCGCTGACGCACACCATCTTCGTAGAAACCACTCTTCTTGCTGCCGCCGGTCACGCCCAGCGTAGAGAGAGTCGCCTCGCCGGGTCCGTTGACCACGCAGCCGATAATGGAGACATCCATCGGGGTGATGAGGTCTTCCAGACGCTGCTCCAGCGCGTTGACCGTGCCGATAACGTCGAACTCCTGACGTGAGCAGGTCGGACAGGCGATGAAGTTGATGCCACGAGAACGGATGCGCAGTGACTTGAGGATATCGAAACCGACTTTGACTTCTTCTACCGGATCGGCGGCCAGCGAGATACGCAGCGTATCGCCGATCCCTTCTGACAGCAGCAGACCCAGTCCAATCGCCGATTTCACTGCGCCAGCCCGCGCGCCGCCCGCTTCGGTGATACCGAGATGCAGTGGCTGTTCAATCTGTTTCGCCAGCAGACGATAAGATTCAACCGCGAGGAAAACGTCAGAGGCTTTAACGCTGACTTTGAATTGATCGAAGTTAAGACGGTCGAGATGATCGACATGACGCATGGCAGATTCCAGCAACGCCTGCGGCGTCGGCTCGCCATACTTTTCCTGCAGATCTTTCTCCAGCGAACCGGCGTTCACGCCAATTCGAATCGGAATATTGTTGTCGCGCGCGCAGTCGACCACCATACGGATGCGCTCATTGTTCCCGATGTTACCGGGATTGATGCGCAGGCAGTCGACGCCATACTCGGCGACTTTCAGGGCGATGCGGTAGTCAAAATGAATATCTGCAACCAGCGGGACGTTTACCTGCTGTTTGATCAGCCTGAATGCTTCTGCGGCATCCATGGTAGGCACCGAGATACGAACGATGTCGACACCGACTCGCTCAAGGGCTTTGATCTGATTTACCGTCGCCTCCACGTCAGTGGTGCGGGTGTTGGTCATCGACTGGACAGCGATGGGTGCGCCGTCACCGACCGGCACCTTGCCGACGTAAATGCGTTTGGATTTACGACGGATAATGGGTGCTTCGTTATGCATATTTCTTCTCCACAATTGCCCGGTACGCGATACGCTGTTATTGCGCACCCAACGTCAGGCGAGCAACCTGGTTATTACGGATAAAACGACTTAAATCAACGGGCTGATTCTGATATTGCACCTGAACAGCGGAAGGCGCGCCAATTTTCAGACGATACGGAGGCGTTCCTGCGAGGCTGAGTTTACCACCACTGCGCTGAATGCCGCTGAACAGTTTTTTGCCGGTGGCATCGCTCACTTCCAGCCAGCAGTCGGCGTTAAAGGTCATCACCACCGCATTAGGGTCAGCAGCCGGTTCACTGACCGCCGCTGCACCTACTGGCATCTGAGGTGCCGTGCTGGTATTGGTATTCGTGTTTGTGGCCGCAGGTGCAGCCGCTGAGTTGTCCACGGGCGCCTGGCTCGGTGAAACCACGGCATTGCTGGTGGTATCCGGCTGTGCGGTGGTCGCGCTATTGCTGCCAGTGGCGGCCGGAGCCGCACTCGCTGGCGCACTGGCTGCGCTGTTGTCACTGGTGGTATTGCTTTCGTCAGGTGCGGCAGGTGCCGCGCTGTCACCGCTGGATTCACCCAGCGGAATGGACTGGCCGCTATCACCGCTGCTGCTGTTCTGATCGGTCATCGGCACCAGATCATCCTGCGACTCTTTATGATTCTGCCACCACCAGGCACCGGTCAGGCCCACCACCACAAACACCACCAGCCAGGTGAAAATCATCAACCAGCCGTCGCGTTTCTTGCGGCGTTTGCCCAGCGAGAAACTTTGCATCGGCTCGATCTTTGAAGCCCGAATCGGTGTCTGTTTCGCCATCATCGGCAGCAGTTCCTCTTCAGGAATGTGCACCAGACGCGCGTAGGAGCGAATGTATCCGCGCAGGAACGTGGAGGCCAGATCGGCAGGCGATTTGTCTTCCTCAATATCACGCACGGTAGAAAGTTTCAGGCACAGGCGTTCAGCGACGTTCTGCTGCGTCAGCCCCATCTGCTCACGGGCCAGACGCAGGCGTTCACCTGTTGAATGTAATGCAGAGTTTTCTTGAGTGGCTTCAGTATTCATTAGCTAAATAACGCTGGTACTGTATCGATTGCGGAAAACGTCGCGCTAACTGGTCGCCATAACGTGAAACGTCAGCGGCATCTCCCTGTAGCGCGGCGAAACGTAAGTGTAACGCCAGACTTCGTGCCGTTGCGGGCAGCTGTTGCTGGTAAACATCAAGCAAAACCTGCACCTTCGCCAGATGGTTATCTGCCATCTGCTTTTCAGCTTCCGACAGCAGCGAATCAGCTTTGCGTCTGTCAGCCTCAATGGCCTGGCGTAGTGTCCTGCGGGCAGCGGCAATATCGCCAGCCTGCAGATAACAAAACCCTGCCAGTTCAAGCGCGTCATTGCGTGCATCAAACTGCGGTGCTGCGCTTGCCCGACTAAACTGTTGATGCGCTTCGCCATACTGCCTTAAAGCGCAGAGAAACGCACCGTAATTGTTAGCAACAAAACCATTATCCGGGGCCTGCTGCTGTGCCAGTATAAACCGTGCCTGCGCCGCTGTCTGATTACCCTGCTTCTGCGCCAGTCGAGCCAGCGCAAGCGAGACCCGGTAATCCTCTGGCGCGGCGGCCTGTGCCCGCAGAAAGTTTCGCTCAGCTGCGGCATAGTCGCCACCCGCCAGATAGTGCATCCCTAACTGCAGACGCACCTCTTCTGCTCCGGGTTCGTGATGCTGGCTGACACACCCGCTTACAACAAACAGCGCCAGTAAAACTGCAGGTAATCCGTTACGCATAATCGTTTCCATCCGCTTGACGTTGACAGGCTGCAGCCTGCCACGCGTCATCACTTCAGGAAACGCTCTGAGTCACTCTTCTAGAGAGCCTTCACAGAGATGGCTTCACCCGCCATTTTTTTACGCATCGTACGCTTGGTACGATCGATCACCTCACCGGCTAACTGACCACAGGCGGCATCGATATCGTCGCCACGGGTTTTACGCACGATGGTCGTAAAACCATAGTCCATCAGGACTTTGGAGAAACGATCGATGCGGCTGTTGGAGCTACGGCCATAAGGCGCGCCCGGGAAGGGGTTCCAGGGGATCAGGTTGATTTTACACGGTGTTTCTTTCAGTAATGCGGCGAGTTCATGCGCATCATCTGTGCTGTCATTGACGTGATCCAGCAACACATACTCAATGGTCACGCGTCCCTGATTGGCGTTGGATTTGCCAATGTAGCGTTTCACCGCCGCCAGGAAGGTTTCGATATTGTACTTTTTGTTGATCGGGACAATATCATCACGCAACTTATCGTTAGGCGCGTGCAGGGAAATCGCCAGCGCGACGTCGATCATATCGCCCAGTTTATCCAGCGCGGGCACCACACCCGAAGTGGAGAGGGTCACGCGACGCTTCGACAGACCAAAACCGAAGTCATCCAGCATGATCTCCATCGCCGGGACCACGTTATTGAGGTTGAGCAGCGGCTCGCCCATGCCCATCATCACCACGTTGGTGATAGGACGCTGGCCGGTGATTTTCGCTGCGCCGACAATTTTTGCCGCGCGCCACACCTGACCAATAATTTCTGACACCCGCAGGTTACGGTTAAAGCCCTGCTGTGCGGTCGAACAGAATTTACACTCCAGCGCACAACCCACCTGTGAAGAGACACAGAGCGTGGCGCGGTCCCCTTCCGGGATATAGACCGTTTCCACCAGCTGGTCGCCCACGCGAATGGCCCATTTGATGGTGCCGTCGGTAGAGCGCATCTCTTCTGCCACTTCTGGCGCACGGATCTCCGTCAGCTCCATCAGCCGGTTACGCAGCTTTTTGTTGATGTCGGTCATCTGCTCGAAGTCATCGCAGCAGTAGTGATAAATCCACTTCATGACCTGATCGGCGCGGAAAGGCTTTTCGCCCAGCGACAGGAAGAATTCGCGCATCTGCTGACGGTTGAGATCCAGCAGGTTTATTTTCTGGCTTTTGGGGGAGACGACAATAGGGGATGCGGACGCGGACGTCACAATCTGTTCGGACATAATATTCTCTGGCCTCGTTGTTACACGTTATGGCGCTGTTCAGGGATAGGTGAAAAAAATTGCGCCTTCATTAAGCTGAGTCAATGAAGGCGCAATATTGTACAACATCTGCAGCCTGATAACAGGCGGGAGTGACCTCCCCTACGCAGATTTTTGTAAAGCCGACGTAACGTTTATCGCCAGGCGATTAACGGGTACGTGGGCAGATTTCGTTTTCGCCAAAGAAATAAGCGATTTCGCGGGCAGCGGATTCAGCAGAATCTGAACCGTGCGTGGCGTTTTCGGTGAAGCTGTCAGCGTAGTCAGCACGCAGTGTGCCAGCCAGTGCGTTTGCCGGGTTAGTGGCACCCATCAGGTCACGGTGACGCTGAACGGCATTTTCACCTTCCAGCACGGAAACAACAACCGGGCCAGAGGTCATGAATTCAACCAGACCATCGAAGAATGGCTTGCCCTGGTGCTCAGCGTAAAAACCTTCAGCCTGCTCTTTGCTCAGCTGCAGCATTTTTGCGCCAACGATTTTGAAGCCAGCGCTTTCAAAACGGTTGTAGATAGCACCAATCACATTTTTAGCGACGGCGTTTGGCTTGATGATAGAAAAAGTACGTTCGATTGCCATGATGACCTCTGTCTTAACGTTCTGAAGAAACCGGTGGCGTCCGCCCCGGTTAAGAAACGGCGCCGATTATAGGGGCTGAGTCCGGCATTGCCTATCAGAGATCCCTAATTTGATGAAAATTCTTGATCTGAGTCGAAGCAGACGCGCCATAGTTATGATTTAGCGCAAAAAAGCGTCAGCCCCGGCTGAAGGTGACGGAGACAAGTTGCCCCTCTTCATCCATCACCACCAGCTGATACTCGCCCGGATGATCGAGCTGCAGCGACAGGCTGTCTGCGGCGTTCTGCGTCATCAGAGGCTCACCATTCAGGAACCACCAGCGCTGTGTGCCCTGCCCTCCCTGCACCGCAACCGGCATTGTCAGCGCGCTCCTGCCCGGCAGCGGTCTGACAATTTGCCCCTCAATCACGCCGGTAACGATCAGCGGTGCGCTGCTGCCCTGCTGTAACGGCGGACACCGGGCATCGACAGGGGGCAGACGTTGCGCCCGCCGCTCCTGAGGCGGCAGCCAGGCCTCCAGCGGCAGCGGCCAGACCAGCCGTTCATGGCGGGTGGCGTCGGGGCAGTCTGCTGCGACGCGCAGTCCCTGCGCATTCTGCCAGTAGCCCAGGCGTAATCCGCTGAGGCTCTCCTGACCGGGAGCCAGCAGTGTAGGCGGCAGCGTGTCGGCGGCAACCCAGCTTTGCCGCCGCTGGCGACAGTTTTCGTCTCCGGCGGGCAACGGCTGACCGCCAGGCCAGCAAATGGTCGCCACCGTCACCGAGGCCGGCCGCGGATCGCCCGGAACGTCACGTCTGCTGAGGCGACTCATCAGCAGGCTGTTGATCTGATTCATGACGGGCACGGCAGAGGCAAAACCAAACTGCCCGGCAACCGGCGTCGCATCCGGTCTTCCGACCCAGACGCCAATCAGATAACGGGGATTAATCCCCACCGACCAGGCGTCGCGGTAGCCATAACTGGTGCCGGTTTTCCAGGCCAGTGGCACCACATCGGGTACGCTGCCATTGCCCGCGGGCTGCGCTTCCCCGGCCAGGATACGCCGGATGATCCACGCCGACTCAGGCGAAAGCAGCGGCCGCTGCTGTAAGGGTTGATCGGGCATCCAGCGCAGCTGGCCGGCGTTGCCGTGGCGGGCAAAGGCGCTGTAGGCTGCCACGATCTCATCCATGCGCGCTCCGGTGCCGCCGAGAATCAGGGAAAGATTAGGTTCAGCGCCGGGGGGAAAACGTAAGTTGAGACCGACATTGCGCAGGCGCGCTGCAACGTTTTTCGGTCCCAGCGCCTCCAGAAGCTGCACCGCAGGCAGATTCAGCGACCGCACCAGTGCGTCACTGGCGCTGACCGGCCCGTGAAATCCGGTATCGAAGTTGCCTGGCCGGTAATCACCAAAGCGACGCGGCACATCCTGCAGCAGTGATTCAGCATGAATCAGCCCCTCATCCAGCGCCATGCCGTAAATAAAGGGTTTTAACACCGAGCCTGGCGAACGCACGCTGGCGATCATATCCACATGGCCAAAACGGCTGTCATCGGTAAAGTCAGCCGAGCCGACGTAGCCGCGAACCGCCATGGTGGTGTGATCCACCACCAGCATCGCCAGCGAGGTGCGTGGAGGAAGCTGATTTTTAACATTCAGCGCCAGGCTTTCCAGTTCGCGCTGCAGTGAGGGGTCGAGCGTAGAGACAATCTTATCGCTGTGGCTGATCGACAGCAGCCGCCGGGCCAGCAGCGGCGCCATCTGTGGCATCTGGCGCGGCGGCAGCCACACCGGCTCCTGACGGATTTCCGCCACCTGTTCAGCGGACCAGATGCGGTATTCCGCCAGCCGATCCAGCACTTTGTTGCGTGCGGCTTCTGCCCGCTCCGGCCAGCGATCGGGTCGCAGACGGCTGGGTGCCTGCGGCAAAACGGCCAGCAGCGCCGCCTCGCCCGGCGTCAGCTGTGACGGGGCTTTTCCCAGCCAGCTCCAGCTGGCCGCGCCCACCCCTTCCAGCGTGCCGCCAAAGGGCGCACGGTTAAGGTAGAGCGTCAGGATGTCACGTTTGGAAAGATGCCACTCCAGCTGCAGCGCCCGCCACGCCTGAATCAGCTTGCCGCGCAGCGTCCGGGGTTGCGGGTCGATAAGGCGTGCCACCTGCATGGTCAGCGTGCTGCCTCCGGAAATCACGCTCTGATGGCGCAGATCCTGCCAGGCGGCGCGCAGCAGAGCCAGGGGATTGATGCCGGGGTGATACCAGAACCAGCGATCTTCGTAGGTCAGCAGCGCCTGCAGATAGGCCGGAGCCACCTCCTCTGGCGTGACCGGATAGCGCCAGATCCCCTTGCTGTCAGCAAAGCGCCACAATGGTGTACCGTCGCTGGCAACAACCACCCGCGCAGGCTGCACCTGTTTAAGCGGCAACGGGAAAAGCCGATCCAGTCCCCATGTCGCCAGCCACAGCGCCAGAAAAAAAAGCGGCAGCGCGAGCCACCACTTTTTGATGCTGCTGACGTTTACCACGCGTCGCGTCACTTACTGAATATGCAGCTGCGACGGCGTGCTGCCGGTGGCGCGCCACTCCGGCACATACATCGACTCGACCTGCGGTGGTGGCATCAGATAGCGCCCCGGTGTGACCGCCCGCGCCAGGTAGACCAGCGTCGCGGGACGATAAGTATCCACCGCCAGTGCCGCCACAAAGCGATCGTCACGGAACTCAATGTGTCTGATGTCAGCCTGCTGCATGTCACCCATGCTCTCCTTCAGCGCATCCGCACTGTCGCCGAGGCTGGCGCTGCTGTCAGCCAGGTTCTGGTTTTCCAGCTCCAGACCGGCAGGCAGCAGATCCACCACCAGCGCATCGGTGATGCTGCGCTTCGACGAAACGGTCAGACGCACCACCAGCAACTCGCCGCTGCGCAGATTGCTGAGATCGGCGGCTTTGCCATCCAGCGTAAAGTATTCACGTTTTATCCCGAGCACATTGCTCTCCGGCTGTGGCGCGGCCAGCGGATAACCGGTGACATCCAGACGACCATACAGCGGCGCACTGCCCGGATTACTGATGGCTAAGCCCTGCAACAGTCGTTCAGCCCCCAGCCCTTTATTCAGTGGCGCATCACCCTGCAGAGGCTGTGCATTGCCCGACAGTTGCGCCTGCCAGCTTCCGCCCTGCGCACGCTGCAGCGTATGCGCCGCTAAATAGAGCGCGTTATTCTCCTGAGTCGAGAACCAGCGCTTGCCGTTGACCTCTTTTGACAGCGACAGCAGCAGACTATTCTGTAGATCGGGCTGCAGCTTATTCTCTGCTAACAGGGCTATCATCATCCCCTGATCGCGCACCGTGCTGCCATAGTCGCCATACCACTCTTTATCTGAGCGCGTCAGACT
Organism: Pantoea sp. K16; assembly: GCF_048452805.1. Classification (NCBI taxonomy): domain Bacteria; kingdom Pseudomonadati; phylum Pseudomonadota; class Gammaproteobacteria; order Enterobacterales; family Erwiniaceae; genus Pantoea; species Pantoea sp. K16. The sequence continues at coordinate 104,517 of NZ_JBLWNV010000010.1, forward strand.
GGCACCCTGCATGATCGCAAGCGATGCGCGCTGCCCGTCACCCATCAGCTTCAGCGCCACGCCAAGCTGCATCAGCGCCAGACCGGAGCGGGCCTTGTCACGCTTTTCATACAATGCGCGCAGCGCACCCAGCGGCGCACGCTGCTGACGCGCCAGCACCAGTCCGGCGTAAGCCTGCACGCTGAACTGCAGCGCGGCGTTGTTATCACTGCCGCCGCCGCTGATCTGCGCGGGATCCTGCAGATAGCGCAGCAGCCGTGCGTTAGCGCGATCAACTACATTATCCGGCAGCGCATAGCCCGCCTCGCTGGCGCGAAGCAGGAAATCGGTCACGTAAGGCGTCAGCCAGAACTCCTCCTCACTCTGTTTGTCCCACAGCCCGAAGCTACCGTTGGCCCGCTGCATGCCCGCCAGACGGGCAATGCCGGTGTCGACGGCGGCCCGGCGCGCCTCGTCACTGCTGGTTTTTATCCCCATCGCGGTCAGCTCGGCATGGCTGGTGTAGAGCGACGGCCAGAGGCCGCTGGTGGTCTGTTCCAGACAGCCGTAGGGATAGGCGTAAAGCGCACTGATATAACTGGCGATATTGAGCGGCGGACGATTGCTCAGCGTCAGCTGTCCACTCAGGGTCTGAGCATCAAGGCCGGTAAACGCGGTTGCCGCGACCTGCCAGGGCTGATCGGAATTGATGACGGCATCGAAATTCAGCGTCCGGGCCGGATAAGGTGGTCTGACGCCGATTTTCCACTGCTGTTTGCTGGGCTTCACCTGCTCGCCCGGCAGGTTCAGACCGGAAATCTGCACGGCGACCTCACCATCACCAAAGCCGGTTTTCGCCGTGACCGGAATCTGAAGTGTGGTACGTGCGCCTTTGGCCAGCGTCACGCTCTGGCTGGCAGCCCCGGCCAGATCCACTAAGCCACTGCTGCTCAGATCTACGTTCAGGGTTTGCGGCAGATCGGTCAGGTTAGTGAGATCCAGCGCCAGTGAGGCTGTATCGCCGCTGGCAAGGAAGCGCGGGGTGGCCAGTTCGCTGATCAGCGGCGCCGCGACCACCAGTTTGCGCTCTGCCGCGCCGAAGCTGTCGTCGCTCCAGGCCTGAGTCATCAGCCGCAGTTCACCGTTAAAGGTCGGGATCGGCAGCGTAATCGATCCGTTGCCCTCTTTATCCAGTGTGACTGCCTGTAACTGCTGCGCCACGATATTGACGTGCGTCACCGGCTTTTTGCCGCCGCGCGTCATCGATTCATCTTCGCCATCACCACCAAAACGCAGCGCCGCGAGCCGGCCACCGCCTTCGATCAGCTGGCCAAAGACGTCGTACTGATCGACGTTGTAGCGTTTACGGCCAAAGAAAGCCTGCCACGGATCGGGCGTTTTAAAATCCGTCACGCTCAGAACGCCGCTGTCCACCGCTGACAGCAGTACATTCACTTTTTCAGGCAGCGGGCCGCCATCACGACTGGCGTGGACTTTTACCGTCAGGCGTTGCTCAGGACGGATTTTATCGGGCGCATCCAGCGTCAGATTTAAGCGGCGCGCCTCCGTCGCCATCGGCAGATGCAACAGCCCCACCGCGCGTTTTGGCGTTGCGCCACTGACCTTATCGCCGTCTCGCACCACGATGGCGCTGAAGTAGAGATCGTGACGCTGCCAGCTCTCAGCAACAGGGACATCCACCGTTGTGCCGCCCTTAGGTACGGTCAGTGGCTGCCACCAGAGCGTGCCGCTGCTCGACTCCACCATCAGGTAACCTTTACCGGCCGCCGGTGACTCAACCTGCAGATGCACGGTATCGCCCGGCTGGTAAGCCGCTTTATCCAGCTTCAGTCTGACCTGATCCGGGCGCAATGCCCCCGTTCCGTTGGTGTTATCCTGCCAGTCATAACCCGCCTGGAACCGGACGCTGCTGACGATCTTCTCGCCCGCCTGCACTTCCAGCCGGTAGTGGCCCCACTCGACCGGGAAGCTGACTTTGGTGCTGCCATCAGCCGGGACAGAGATGGCGCGTTCATCTTCCTGCAGATCCTTGTCGCTATACTGCGACTGCCAGCCTTCGCTGTCAGAGAAGCTCCAGTAGTAATCATGGCGTTCACGGATCAGGCGAACATCCAGCTTCTCTGCCGCCAGTTTTTTGCCCTGACTGTTGGCATAGACAATGTCGAATTCGGCCAGGCTCTGTTCCGGCACAGTCGGCTCATCGTGATAGCTGTCACTGCGGTAGTCATAAACCGCCTTGTTACCAAACAGCGGCCGGATACCTGGCAGCGCTTCAGCGGGCCAGATGGCCTGGGTGGCACGACGGGTGACCGGACGTCCGCCGGTTTCCAGCAGGCTGGCCTGCAGGATCAGATTGAGCGGGGAGTGGAGCTGATCCCACTGATTTTCTACCGTGAGTTGTGCTTTACCGCTGGCGTCGAGCTTGAGATCCACCTCATCCAGCGTGCGCTTTAACCCCTCTTCGGTGATGTCACCAAACTGGTAGCCTGGCAGTGCAGTCACCGCCTCGCGTGCCGGTCGAAGATAGAGTTGACCCTGTAGCGTGTTACCTGCTGCCGGGGCGCCATAGAGATAGCGCCCCTCAATACCGAACTCAACACTGGCATCAGCGGCCTGCGGCTGAGGGTCGTTTTTCAGGGTTAACGCCATACGCTCCGGCAGAAAATCTTCGACGTGAAACTTCCACTCTCGCTTGAGGTTATCGCCGGTATTCAGTCGCAACATCCAGTCGCCGGTCATGGCCGACGCGGGCAGCGCCAGTCGCTGCTGGTAGAATCCCGCTTCAGGCTGCCAGACAAAAGTCCGCATCACCTGGCCATCGGGCTGCACCAGCTCCGCTTTGATCGGCTGCGCGGGCAAGGGGTGTCCGTCGGCATCACGAAGCAGCGCATTCACGATGACCGTTTCGCCAGGACGATAGATATCGCGCGGACCAAAAACAAACAGCTGTTTGTCATAGCCCTGCGGCCCCGCGACCGGGAATTCAGCGAGATCCAGCGCCGGACGCGCCAGGTCGATCATTGAGGTCTGTTCTCCCTGAATTGCCAGCAGGAGCTTGCCTTTTTCATCCGCCTTGAGGCTCAGATGACCGGTACTGTCACTGGTTCCGCTTTGCAGCACCTGCCCCTTCTCATCCAGTAACCTGACGCTGACCCCGGAAAGCGGCTGACCGTCTGCCAGACTCTGGGCGAACAGTTCAAACCGGGTCGGGAAGCGATGCAGTGACAGGCCAATATCGCTCAGGGTGAAAAGCGTGGCGGGCTGGCTGTAGCGATAAGTACCGGCCTGCTTCATCACCGCCAGATAGACGCCCGGCTGCTGAAGTGCGGTAATGTCACGCATCGGCAGCTGCAATTTTTCACGCGTGTTACGCGCCGGGTTGAGCTCAAAGCGTCCGCTATAAACCAGCAGGCTGCTTTTCAGCAGCTCCTGCGACTGCCAGCTTGAGAGGTTGTTGCCGTAATTCCACTGCGAGAGAAATTCCGCCAGGCCGGCATTCTTTATCCGGAAGAAATCGACATCGACCTGGTCAACATTCAGCGCCAGCACCGGCAGTCCCTGGGTGATACGCAGCGGCAGCAGTGAACCGCGACTGGCAAAGCCCACCATCGGCTGGATATCACGGGTGGCGATTTTCTGACTGTAATCGGCGGGAAGCGTCTCTCCGCTGGCCGCGCGCAGTCCCGCATCCACCGTGACGGTGAAGTGACGCGACGGCTCGGGATGGCGGAAGCGCAACGTTTTGCGGTTAGCAGAAAGTTCCCAGCCGCCATCCACCCGGCCCTGTTTATCGTCGGTCAGCCTGACTTTTTGCGCGATATCCTGTTTATCATCAAGCGGCTGACTGAAGGTTAAGACCAGCGCAGCGGCATTATCAATCTGCAGTTCCGAGAGATCGATAATCGTCAGCGGTTTGCTGACCTGGGAGGTTGCGGGTGCTTCTGCCGCCTGGAGAGGCAAAACAGGTAACAGGGTCGCTGACAGCAGCGAGCCACCGATCAGCATGCTGAGCAGCAGCCGGGTATTGCGTTTCTTCATGGTAGTTCCTTCACCGGGACGCAGGGAGTGTCGTTTGATTACGCAGCGCAATTTCATATCAATGCTCGCATTTAATCAACGCTTCTCTTGAGATGGTGCGCACATTCCCTGACACTGGTATGACAGATTGCTGAGATGAGGTTGTTATGACGACGCCACTGTTTGTGTCCGCCGACTGGTTACAAGAGCACTACAACGATGAGCGGCTTCAGGTGCTGGATGCACGGTTGTTGCCACCCGGTATGGAAGCGGTTCGCGATATCCAGGCCGAATATCTGGCGGGTCATTTACCCGACGCCCCTTACTTCGATATTGAAGCGCTTTCCGATCACACCAGCCCTTACCCCCATATGCTGCCCCGCGCCGAAAGTTTTGCCGTCGCGATGCGTGAACTGGGTGTCAGCAGTGATAAGCACCTGGTGGTGTATGACGAGGGTAATCTCTTTTCTGCGCCACGCGCCTGGTGGATGCTGAAAACCTTTGGTGTGGCTCAGGTGTCGATTCTGGCCGGGGGCTTGCAGGGCTGGAAAGAAGCCGGTTTTGCGCTGGCAACCGGCGAAGTGAATCTGCCGGAAGGTGAGTTTGAGGCCCACGCAGATGAAAGCCGGGTGAAGCGCCTGACGGACGTACTGCTGATCAGCCATGAAGGCGGCGCACAGATTATTGATGCGCGTCCTGCCAATCGCTTTAACGCCGAAGTGGATGAACCACGTCCCGGATTGCATCGTGGCCATATTCCCAACAGCCTGAACGTGCCGTGGAACAGCCTGGTTGAACAGGGAAAACTCAAGCCGGAGGCGGAACTTCAGACGCTGTTTGCCGATGCGGGCGTCGATATTACCCAACCGGTGGTCGCCAGCTGTGGCTCAGGCGTGACGGCGGTGGTGGTGATTCTGGCGCTGACGGCGCTGGGCGCACGGGATGTCACACTGTATGACGGATCCTGGGGCGAATGGGGCAGTCGCGACGACTTACCTATCGCGAAATAAAAAACAGGCGGCCCATGAGCCGCCTGTTTACTTTGTTGTCTCAGATAATCCGCTCACTGCCCTTGAAGTCCCGCAGGAAACTGCCCCAGCGACGCTCATAGAATGGCGTGATGTGGGCGGTAAAGAAGTGGCTGATGCCGCGATCGTTCAGCGTCACCTCACAGATATCAACCGGCGCATCGTCCGGCAGCGTATCGGTTGCCACGCTGCCCGCCGCCTGAATGATCGTCTCAATATTGCTGTCCGCTTCAATGCCAATCAGCAGATTGGGCGCTTCGTCAGCCCGCTCACGGATACTGGCGATAAACGCGCGACGCACCTGCTTATGCTTGCTGAAGAGCTGAGTCAGTGAGTCGATCATCTGCGCAGGGGGTTCAGCCACCTCAGACAGCAATAGTGACTGTCCGCCTTCCAGCACGGTTTGCTGGCTTAGTGCACTGCCCTCTTCAGCCAGCAGATGGGTGATCTCGGCCGCAGTAAACTCTTTACCGGAAGGCAGTTTGGGATTGAGAAACAGCGTCTCGCCACGTGTAATCTCAAACAGCGTTCGTACCGGCAGACGCAGCCAGGACTGCTCACCGCTCACCGCTTCACTCATCGCCTCTTCTGACGTGAAAAAAGGAATGATGCTGCTGCCATCCTCTTTTTCCCAGTGCTGCAGATCAACGGGCGTGCTGGCATCAAGCTGTTGCGTGGTGCTTTCACCTGGCACCCACGCATCAGATTCCAGCAGCAGCTGAAAAAATTCGGGCCGATGGGCAGGCTCAATGGCCGCCAGCTTCAGCACCTCTTCAAGACGGTTCATAGTTTTCCTTTGAACAGCGGCGGCATCAGCCACCGCTGAGATCGGCTTATTTCAGTAACAGATTGGCGAGGGTACGCACGCCAAGACCTGTTGCACCCGCCGCCCACTGGTCAACTGCGCCTTTGCGATAGGTCGCGGAGCAGTCGATGTGCAGCCAGCCCTGCTGATAGTTACTGACGAAGTGTGACAGGAACGCTGCCGCGCTACTGGCACCCGCCGCATGTGACGGGCTGGCGATGTTATTGAGATCGGCGAAGTTAGACGGCAGATGGCTGCGATGGAATTCGGCCAGCGGCAGACGCCAGAAAGGTTCGTTTTCACTCACCGCGCTGCCCATCAGCGACTGTGCCATCACATCATCAAAGGTAAACAGCGCATGGTAATCGTTGCCCAGCGCCGTCTTAGCCGCACCGGTCAGCGTCGCAGCATCGATGATCATCGTCGGGTTCTGCTCGCTGGCGTCGATTAAACCGTCGGCCAGGACCAGACGCCCTTCCGCATCGGTGTTCATCACTTCCACCGATTTACCGTTGCGATAGCGAATAATGTCGCCCAGTTTAAAGGCGTTGCTGCTGACCATATTATCGGCACAGCAGAGGTAGAGTTTGACGCGCTTGTTAAGACCGCGCGAAATCGCCATGGCCAGCGCGCCGGTGACGGTCGCCGCGCCGCCCATGTCAGATTTCATTGAGTCCATGAAGCTGCTCTGCTTCAGGCTGTAGCCACCGGTATCAAAGGTAATGCCTTTACCGACCAGACAGGCGTAGACCGGGGCATCGTCGTCGCCGGTCGGGTTGTAATCGAGCGCCAGAAATACCGGCGGACGATTTGAACCGCGTCCAACGGTGTGCAGGCCCATATACCCCTGTACCCGCAGATCGTCGCCTTTGGTGATGCGATAGCTGACGGCGCTGCCGCCCACTTCACTGATCAGATCGACTGCATTGTGCGCCAGCTGTTCCGGCCCCAGATCTTCCGCGGGCAGGTTAATAACGTTGCGAACCCAGTCGATAATTTTCAGACGGCGATCAAACTCCGCCTGCTCATGTTCGCCCAGCGCCGGCCACTCAACCTGACGCTGGCCTTTCGGACCACGGAAGCCCTGCCAGAATGCCCAGCACTGCTCAAGGTGCCAGCCTTCGCCGGTCAGCGCCACATGGCGGATCCCCTGGCTGTCGATTTTGTGAGCCGCACGCTGAATGATATTCAGCGCATCCGCGCCGGTCAGATGCAGTGTCATGCCGCTGTCGTTGCTGCTGAGAATCGCTTTTTCGCCCCAGCGCGCATCGGCGGGCTGGCTGCTAAGCGTAATATTCATGGGTTGTGTGGTCATCGAAAAGCTCCATAATCGTTATCTGTTTCATCCAGCCTGATTGTTATAACGGCTTTAATAAGATGTTAAATATAATTCGCAGAGAGACCTGATAACAGATTCCGTCAGGTGTTGCCAGCGAAGTGCAAATATAGGCGCAATTTCCGGACTATGACCGGATATCAGGATTTCATTAAGGCCCGCAGACGGGTCACTGATTTCTGCACCAGGGCAATGGCGTAGTCGATCTCTTCCTCGGTAGTGAAGCGTCCCAGCGAGAAGCGCAGCGAACTGTGCGCCAGCTCTTCACTCAGGCCCAGCGCCCGCAATACATAGGAAGGCTCCAGGCTGGCGGAGGTGCAGGCCGAGCCGGAAGAGAGCGCCAGATCTTTCAGCGCCATGATCAGTGATTCACCCTCAACGTCAGCAAAACTGAGGTTAAGAATGTTCGGTGCGCTCTGCTGCAGATCGCCATTGAGGGTGACGTCGGGCAGTGTGCTGATGCCCTGCCACAGGCGATTGCGCAGAGTCTGCAGTCGCGCCATCTCGGTTTCGCGCTCTTCTGCTGCGATACGATACGCCTCGCCCATGCCGACAATCTGATGCACCGGCAATGTCCCGGATCGCATACCGCGTTCATGTCCGCCGCCGTGGATCTGCGCAGCAATCTGCACACGCGGTTTACGCCGGACATAGAGTGCGCCGATGCCTTTCGGGCCATAGAGTTTGTGGGCAGAAAAGGACATCAAATCAACCGGTAACTGGCTGAGATCGATAGGCAGCTTGCCGACGCTCTGGGTCGCATCCACATGAAACAGAATCTCACGTTCGCGGCAGAGTTCGCCAAAGGCGGCGATATCCTGAATCACTCCGGTTTCATTATTAACGTGCATCAGGGTGACTAAAATCGTGTCGTCGCGCAGCGCCGCACGCAGCTGGTCAGGCGAGATAATGCCGTTAGCCGCCGGGGTGAGATAAGTGACAGCAAAGCCTTCACGCTCAAGCTGCTGGCAGCTATCAAGCACCGCTTTATGTTCTGTCTGGCTGGTGATGATATGTTTGCCGCGCGCCTGATGGGCGTGAGCTCCACCTTTAATCGCGAGGTTATCGGATTCAGTGGCGCCAGAGGTAAAGATGATTTCACGCGGATCGGCATTGACCAGTTCGGCGATCTGATTACGCGCAACATCAACCGCTTCTTCAGACTGCCAGCCAAAACGGTGCGATCGCGAGGCCGGATTACCGAACGTGCCATCCAGCGTCAGAAACTGCATCATTTTGCTGGCCACACGCGGATCGGCCGGCGTGGTGGCGGCGTAATCCAGGTAAATCGGTAATTTCATTGCGCTACAGCTCCGTATAAAAAATCATACGTCTTTATAGCAGATTCGGCCCTGACCGCGTTAGCAGTAAGGGCCGCAACAGCGGGGATTACGAGGCGCGTTGGTTGACGTTAATTTCCTGCGTGCGCGGGCTCTGGAAGCGACGATTATCAATCGCATTCTGACGATCGGCTACATCCAGGATCTCCTGATTATTCACCAGCTCAGCCAGTGTAATATTGTTCAGGAAGTCACTGATACGCACGCTCAGATCGCGCCACAGCACGTGAGTCAGGCAACGCTCGCCGCCCTGGCAGCCTTCTTTACCCTGGCATTTGGTGGCATCAACAGACTCATCAACGGCGGTGATCACTTCACCGACAGAGATGGTATTAGACGCTTTACCCAACAGATAACCGCCGCCCGGACCACGTACGCTGGACACCAGCTCATTTTTACGCAATCGGGAGAATAACTGCTCCAGATAGGAGAGCGAAATGCCCTGACGCTCTGAAATATCAGCCAGCGGGACCGGACCTTCATGGGAGTGAAGGGCAACGTCCAGCATTGCAGTAACGGCATAACGTCCTTTGGATGTCAGTCTCATAGCGTACGACCTCAATAGCGTCCGGTTATCGGAGGATTAGCAACAGATGCTCTGAAGTCTGCCATTCCCGAGTAAATTGGTCAACTATTTAACCTGGTAAATTAGTCAGGTATTTAACCTGGTAATTCACTCAACTATTATCTGCTTCTTTTTTATCGTTTTTTCGCTTTTCAAACGACGAAAGCATGCCGCGCAGGATGTTCAGTTCGTCGCGTTCCGGGCGGGCGCGGGTGTAAAGACGACGCAGTTTGCTCATCACCTGGCCAGGATTGGCTTCACGGATAAAGCCGCTGTTCAGCATCATCTGTTCCATATGCTGATAGAAGCGCTCGAGATCATCCACCAGTGGATAAGGTGACTCTTCATACTGTGGCGGCGGGCTGGCCTGCTCCTGCGCCTGTAACCATGCCATGCGCACTTCATAGGCGATAATCTGTACGGCCATCGCCAGATTCAGCGAGCTGTATTCCGGGTTTGCCTGAATTGCGACGTGATAGTGGCACTTCTGCAACTCGTCATTGGTCAGGCCGACACGTTCACGACCAAATACCAGCGCAACCGGTGCCTGCTGGCCCTCTTCCACGCTTTTCACGCCACATTCGCGCGCATCCAGCATCGGCCAGGGCAGCGAGCGGGAACGTGCACTGGTGCCGACCACCAGACTGCATCCGGCAATTGCCTCATCCAGCGAGTCGACAATTTTGGCGTCGCCGATAACGTCGCTGGCACCGGCCGCGAGTGAGATAGCCTGTGAGTCAGGCTTGACCAGCGGATTAACCAGATAGAGGTTGGTTAAGCCCATGGTTTTCATGGCGCGCGCAACGGAGCCCATGTTACCGGTGTGAGAAGTCTCGACCAGCACGATACGAATATTTTGCAACATGATTAGGGATACTCAGAAACGGGTCAGTAAAATCAGTAGAGAGAATATTAACATAAAGCAGGACATTTACCGAACACGCTGCTATACTCCGCGCCGTTTTCCCCGTTCTTTAACATCCAGCGAGAGATACCGATGCATCCAATGCTCAACATTGCCGTGCGCGCAGCGCGCAAGGCCGGAAATTTAATTGCCAAATATTATGAAACCCCGGACGCCGTCGAAGCCAGCCAGAAAGGCAGCAACGACTTCGTAACGAATGTTGACCGCGAAGCAGAACGCCTGATTATCGAAATTATTCGTAAATCTTACCCGAAACATACCATCATCACTGAAGAAAGCGGTGAACTGGCGGGCGAAGATCAGGATGTTCAATGGGTTATCGATCCGCTGGATGGCACCTCGAACTTCATCAAACGTTTACCCCACTTTGCTGTTTCTATCGCTGTGCGCATTAAAGGCCGCACCGAAGTCGCCGTCGTTTACGATCCAATGCGCAATGAACTCTTCACCTCTTCACGCGGTCAGGGCGCTCAGCTGAATGGCTATCGCCTGCGTGGCAGCACGGCCCGCGATCTGGATGGCACCGTTCTGGCGACCGGCTTCCCGTTCAAAATGAAGCAGCACGCGCCGGCTTACATGAATATCATGACCAAACTCTTTACCCAGTGTGCTGACTTCCGCCGCACCGGTTCTGCTGCGCTGGATCTGGCCTATGTGGCTGCCGGTCGCGTAGATGGCTATTTTGAGATTGGCCTGAAGCCGTGGGATTTTGCGGCGGGGGAACTGCTGGTCCGTGAAGCGGGCGGTCTGGTGACCGACTTCACCGGCAACCACGGCTATCTGCTGTCAGGTAACCTGGTCGCGGGTAACCCACGTGTGGTGAAATCGATGCTGTCGAACATGCGTGATGAGCTGAGCGAAGCGTTAAAACGCTAAGTCTCAGTACAGAAAAAGGCGGCTTCTCAGCCGCCTTTTTTATTGCCTGTTACTCAGTGATGATTAACGACGTTCGTGTGACAGCACCTGACGAGGCTGAGTACGGCGACCTACCATACCCATCACGCCTGCCAGCACCGCTTCGATGATCAGCAGAATCAGGGCATACCAGCTCGCTTTCGCAGTCGCGGCAGCGGCTTTTTCACCGGCTTCACGCGCTTTCTGTTCAGCCTGCTGTTTCAGTTCCTGATACTTCTGAACGGCCTGCTGATAGCTCTGTTCAGTTTTGGCCACGATCTGATCCACTTCCTGATCGCTTTTGCCGGTGCGCGCTTTGATAATATTTTTCAGCGCATCACGATCGGCTGCCTGCAGGGTATCGGAATGACGATCCATCACCCCTTTTAACCAGTTAGCCAGATCAGTATCCGCTGTCTGTGGATGGTTTGCGGTGTTGTTAGCCTGATTTTCAGCATTCTGCGCTTCTTTATTTGCATCCTGCTTTAAGTTCTCTGGCTGTAATTCCGGTTTCCCGGTCTGGCGTAAAGTCGTTTCCAGTTCGTTCTGCAGGTTATCTAAATTAATATTACTCTCCTGCAATTTGTCTTTTGCCATTTTGGTAACGGATGGCGCAGCGGCGGAAATACCACTACCCAGCGCCTGGAAGCCTGAGCCCACAATATTCATCGCGCCGCCTAATACACTGGTCGCCAGCGCAATAGCCAGGTAAATAGTGAAAATTGTGCTAAGGCCAAACATCAGTAAACCGTGCAGTGCGCCTTCGCGCTGAGCCAGTCGGCCTGCAACATAACTACCTGCAGCCATCGCGACCAGCATTTCAATGGCAGTCCAGACCAGCGCACCTGTGCCCAGGCCGTCGAGTGGATTCTGTTCTTTCATCGGATCAATGGTTGTTGCACCAATGGCGGTTCCCAGCAGCGTCAGAATAATGTGAACGATCAACGCACAAATGACACCGGCAAAGACGGCGCTCCAGGAAATACGTTTTAACGGCAATCCAGCAGGCCCGGTCGCCAGCGTTTCGGTGTAGCCATTATTAATACGGGTATCAGCCATGAAATATACTCCTCGCAATAAACAGAAAGCGGTCTTGATCTTTTATCATCCCGACGGCGGAATGCCGTTTTGGTATTATCAGCGTAGACAGGGAATAGTCATTTCACCACTAAACCAGCCAGAGAAAAAAATAAAGAGATGAATTCAGAGATAATTAACGAAGAGAAGAGCGCAGCGGCAATTTTATTTCCGCTGCGCTTTTATTCAGAAAGGTCGAATTCCGCCACCCAGCGTCATCTGCGCTGACTGCCATAGCGCGATACCCGCTACGATTAAAATCAGGCTGCCGGTTAAGGCCAGCGCGGGGATCAGCAGTCGCGTCATGCCTGCGGTAACGCCAGGCTGTGCCAGCCGTTGTGCCACCGTGCGCGCCTGCTGAACCAGCAGGCCAATCGCCGAAATGGTCAGTGCCGTGCCCAGCGCCATCACCGCAGCAGAGATCACCCCCCAGCCATAGACACCAATCACTTTGGCAAACAGCAGCATCATAATCGCGCCGGAACAGGGACGTAATCCCATCGACACCACCACCAGCAGCTGGGTTTTCACGCTGAGATTGCCGCTCATCTGCTGCGGTGTCGGAAGATGTGCGTGTCCGCATCCGCACTGATCGTCATGCTGATGGTGAGGTTTGAAGGTGCGAAATACCGGGGCCGGACGCGGACGCAATGTCCGCCACAACGAACGCAGCGCCCGATAACCGATCATCACGCCCAGCCCGATCACCAACAGATAACTGCCCTTCTCCAGCCAGAAACTGCTGAGATGCAGCTGTCGCGATGACGTTTTCAGCAGCACCAGCATCACCGTCACCAGGGCAATCGCCACCGAACCCTGCAGCAGTGAGGCGAGCAGCGTCAGCCTGATACTGGTTTTCACTCTGGTGGGATGGGTCGCCAGAAAGGTCGCGATCACCACTTTGCCATGGCCCGGTCCCAGCGCGTGCAGTACGCCATACAGCAGGCTGAATATCACCAGCGAAATGCCTGCCTGGTGGGGCTGCTCCGCAACCTGCTGTAGCAGCTGAGTCATCTGCCGATGCAGATCTTTCTGCCACAGTACGCTCTGCATCAGAATCTGCGACCAGTAGAGCCAGACCAGCAACGCGCTGCTCAGCAGCACGCCCGCCATCAGCCACAGCGGCCAGAGGCGGGAAGCCCGTAACGGTGGGGAGATTACTGACATGTCAGTATCACCGTCTGGGCAAACTGGCGGCCTAAATCCATCTCCTCTGCAGGCGCGTCGGCTTTATCCAGCGACAGCGCATACTGCTTCAGTGAATCATTGGGCTTTGGCGTGTTCAGCGCGAACTTGCAGCGCGCCTGCAGCGCCGTCGGCAGCGTTAACGCACCAGGATTGTCATAGAACATATCGACGAAATAGGTGGGATCAAAAGTCAGGATCTCAAAGCGCTGCCCGGTCAGCTTCGGGGGTTCCGCCAGCGGCAGAATAAATTCCAGCACCGCTTTATGGCCGTTACGTGACAGGTTGTATTCGGTTGGCAGATTCAAAAACTTTACCCGCTGTTGGTTGTGCCAGATTTCAGAAAAGTAGTGCTGGCCCAGCACGTTCGCCATCACGCCTGCCGCCAGCTTCTTCCACACCACGCTGCCTGGTTTCGCCTCGCCCGCGTCGTAAAGCAGATCGGCGGAGGTAATCTCATCCATGGTCCAGGTCATCTTTAATCCGGTAAAGGTGTCATCCTGCGCCACCAGTTCGGTTTTCATATCGATGAAGCTGTGAGGATGTGCCATTACAACCGGACTTAAGGCCATCAAGAGGGCAAAGAGTGTGCGTTTCATAATGTTATAAAGTAACATTCCCGATGAAAAGAATCTATAAGTAACAAAATTTTGTGACCCGCCTTAAACCTCCGGCAAATAAACCGCGTAAACCGCGCAGGCGCTGACGGGGTTGACTATTCTTAGCTCAAAATAGCCTGCTGGAAACCTGATTGATGAGTTCTGCTACCCCTTTGGCACCACTCTTCACCCGCTCACAGCGTCAGTGCCATCTTTTATTGCTGCTGTTTCTGCCGACACCCGTGCTTACGCTTGAAAAAGTCTGCCAGCTGAATGGCGTCGATCCTGCCGTTGCCCGACAGGATATCGCGGATGTGGGCCTTGAGATACAGCGATATCACCAGCTGGAATTGCATCAGATGGTGGATGGCAGCTTTCGTCTTCATGGCACAGAGTTGGATCGGCGCCTCTGTCTGCTGCACAACCTGCGACGCAGTTTGCGTTTATCGCAGGATTTCGTCTGCGATCATTTTGCAGCCCCCCTGCGTCAGCGCCTGAAGGTGATGAAGATTGAGAAGGCGCTGTGGGATGAGACCAATTTACAGGCGCTGATCCAGCACTGTAGCCTGCGTCTGAAGCGCGATTTCAGCGAACGCGACCGGCTTTTTCTGCAGATTTTCATGAAGTATGGATTGTGCCAGCGCCAGCCGGTGCTGTTCAGTGAGGCGCAGTGTCACTGGCTGCAGCAGAAGGCTGAGCGGCAGGCCGCCGAGGATGTGATTCACCACTGGCGCAAACGCTGCCACCTTGCGCCGCCCGTCAGTGAAACCGACTTCTGGACACTGCTGTTCAGCCAGATACATACGCCTGTCGTGGATGCGATTGCGCATCCTGCTGAGCAGCAGTTAATGGCTGCGACGCAGCAGTTGATTAATGACTTTGAACGGTGTGCCGACATTACTTTTGCTGATCGCGACGAGCTGCTTAACCAGCTCTATCCTCATCTGGCGCAGGCGCTGGATCGCACCCACTTCACTATCGGCATCGACAACAGCGTGGCGCTGGATGTCAGCCGCCTCTATCCCCGCCTGTTGCGTACCACTCAGCAGGCGCTGCATGCGTTTGAGCAGCAATACGGGATTGCGTTCAGCCCGGAAGAGGTGAGCTTAATTACCGTTATTTTTGGTGCCTGGCTGATGCAGGAGAATGCGTTGCAGGAGAAGCAGGTGCTGATTCTGACGGGTGACGATACCGATCTGGAGCAGGATGTGGAGCAGCAGATCCGGGAGATCACGCTGCTGCCGATCAATATTACCTATCAGGACGTGAAACAGTTTCAGCGGGATGGCGCACCGCGGGATGTGGACATCATCATTTCGCCCTACCCCACCTCGCTGCCACTCTTCTCTCCGCCGCTGGTGCATGCGGAACTGCCGCTGACGTTACACCATCAGCAGCGGATTCGTTATTTACTGGAGTCGTAGCCGGGACGCAGAAACAGCGCGGGCAGCGCCACCAGCGCCATCACCCAGAACAGATGCCCCTGCAGATGAGCGAACAGCACGCCGCAGATCATGGTCATTATCGCAATGCCACCCCCCATCGCCAACGCGGAATAGAGCGACTGCAGACGGATCACTTCCGCTCCCTGACGCGCCGCAATAAAACGCATCGCCGCCAGATGACAGACGGTGAAGCTGCCACAGTGGAGGATTTGCGCCACAATCAGCAGCGGCAGCGCGGTAGTGGCGCCCATCAGACTCCAGCGGATCAACGCACAAATGCCCGAAAGCAGCAGCAGATCGCGCGCGCTCCAGCGGCGGAACAACCGGTTGCTCAGGGCAAACACGACGATTTCGGCCACCACGCCCAGCGACCAGAGATAACCCACCGTGGAGGCGGAATAGCCACTCTCCTGCCACCAGATAGCACTGAAGCCGTAATAGGCGGCGTGCGCACCCTGCAGCAGTGTTACGCAGAGCATAAATCGCCATACCGCATTCTCACGCAGCAATTCACGCCACACCTGCCAGCCGCCGCCCGCCGCGCCCTGCCGTTCATTACCCTGTGGCTGGGTGGCGGGTGACAGCATCATGCCTGCCAGCATAGAGATGACGCCGACGGAAAGCAGCAGCAGAATGGCGTTTGAAGAGTAAGCACTGACCAGCACGCCGGTTAACGCCGAGCTGATTACAAAGGCCAGCGAACCCCACAGCCTGACCGGCCCATACGCCAGCCCTATCTGCTGTGTCCAGGTGGCGGCCAGCGCATCGCTGAGCGGGACCAGCGGCGAGAAAAAGAGGTTAAAGCCGATCATGACCGTCAGCAGCCACATCCACTGCTCACCCACCCAGAAACCGGCAGCGAACAGGCAGGTCATCAGCGCCAGCAGACGCAGCGCCGTAATCAACCGTGAAGGATTTTTGACCTGAGAAGCGATAAGCAGACTGCCGACAAAGCGTGCCACCATGCCACAGCCGAGCAGCAGGCCAATCTTTTCAGCATCAAGACCGGTGCCTTTCAGCCACACGCCCCAGAATGGCAGATAGATGCCGTAACAGAAGAAGTAAGTGAAGTAGCCCAATCCGAGCCATCTGGCGGAGCCGATTGCCATATTCCCTCCAGCAAGAGTGCTGCCTGGCAGCATGAGTGGGCGCTACTCTGGCAGAGCGCCGCAGGACAGGCAATAAAAAAGGATGGCTGATGCCATCCTTTGTATGCTGTCTCACAACAGGTTAACGATTAAGCGTAGACCGGCAGACGGCTGCAGATTTCCAGCACTTTCTTTTTGGTGCGCTCAATGGTCGCTTCGTCATTGACGTTATCCAGCACATCCGCGATCCAGCCAGCCAGTTCACGCACGTCCGCTTCATTGAAGCCACGACGGGTAACAGCTGGCGTACCGATACGGATACCAGAAGTCACAAACGGGCTTTTCGGATCGTTAGGCACGCTGTTTTTGTTAACCGTGATGTTGGCACGGCCCAATGCCGCATCCGCTTCTTTACCGGTCAGGTTTTTGCTCACCAGATCGATCAAGAATAGATGGTTATACGTTCCGCCAGAAACGATGTCATAGCCACGCTCAATCAGCACCTCAACCATCGCTTTGGCATTTTTTGCCACCTGCTGCTGGTAGGTTTTGAACTCCGGCTCCATCGCCTCTTTGAACGCAACCGCTTTACCAGCGATAACGTGCATCAGAGGACCGCCCTGACCGCCAGGGAAGACAGCAGAGTTCAGTTTCTTATAGAAATCTTCGTCGCCGTTTTTCGCCAGAATGATACCACCGCGCGGACCCGCCAGCGTTTTGTGAGTGGTAGAGGTCACGATGTGCGCATGCGGGATCGGACTTGGATAAACGTCTGCAGCAATCAGGCCGGCAACGTGTGCCATGTCCACAAACAGCCATGCACCTACGCTATCCGCGATTTCGCGCATTTTCGCCCAGTCGCAAACGCCGGAGTAAGCTGAGAATCCGCCAACGATCATTTTTGGCTTGTGGGTTTTCGCCAGTTCAGCCAGTTCGTCGTAGTCAATTTTACCGGTCTCATCGATACCGTAAGCCACAACATTATAGAGTTTGCCCGACAGGTTAACCGGTGAGCCGTGAGTCAGGTGTCCACCGTGCGCCAGGTTCATCCCCAGAATAGTATCGCCCGGCTGCAGCAGCGCGGTGTAAACCGCAAAGTTAGCCTGTGAACCTGAGTGTGGCTGCACGTTAGCGTAATCGGCACCAAACAGTTCTTTTGCGCGATCGATCGCCAGTTGCTCAACGATATCAACGTACTCACAGCCGCCGTAGTAGCGTTTGCCCGGATAGCCTTCAGCGTATTTATTGGTGAGCTGAGAACCTTGTGCCTGCATAACACGCGGGCTGGTGTAGTTTTCAGAAGCAATCAGTTCAATGTGCTCTTCCTGACGCACTGTCTCCTGCTCCATCGCCTGCCACAACTCGGCATCGTAATCGGCAATGTTCATATCACGCTTTAACATCCGGATCTCCTGACTCAGCTAACTTTCTGACGGTATTTACCCCCCTTCAGGGGCGAAGGCCCACAGTGTAAACCGTTTTAACAGGTGAAGGTAGGGTGAACCTCCTCTTTTTACGCAAACGATTGGCTGGCTACTGGCAGGGCTTTTTTACACCTTTTCACCCTGTTCAGACGCCACAATTTTTCTTCAGGATGTGACGGCGGTTTCTCAGGATGCACCAAAAAGTTGCCACTTTGACAACCGGGAAATTTATCGGGTTATTTACACCACAGGCGAGACGGCTATAAGATGCATTTAAAATACATCTTTAAATGAGAGGCCGTTTTTATGCTTGATGCACACACTATCGCCACGGTTAAATCGACCCTGCCTGCCATCGCCGCCTGTGGTCCTGCGCTTACCGCACACTTCTATGACCGCATGCTGTCGCACCATCCGGAACTCAAAAATGTTTTCAATATGAACAACCAGCGCAATGGCGATCAGCGTGAAGCGCTGTTCAACGCCATTTGCGCCTATGGCGCGAATCTGGAGAACCTGGCCGTGCTGCTGCCTGCGGTGGAAAAAATTGCGCAGAAACATACCAGCCTGAATATTCAGCCTGCGCAATACGCCATCGTCGGTGAAAATCTGCTGGCAACCATTAAAGAGCTGCTGAATCCGGGTGAAGAGGCGCTGGCAGCCTGGGGCCGGGCCTATGGCGTACTGGCGGATGTGTTCATTAATCGCGAAGAGGAAATTTATCAGGCGACGGAGCAGCAAACCGGTGGCTGGCGCGGCACTCGTGCGTTTCGCATCAGTGCTATTGAGCAGCAGAGCGAGGTGATTAAAAGCTTTACCTTCAGTCCGGTCAATGGCGGCCCGGTGGCGGCCTTTAAACCGGGTCAGTATCTGACGGTGCATCTGCAGCCCGCCAGTTTCGAACATCACCAGATTCGTCAGTACTCGCTTACTCACCTTAGTAATGGCAAAGATTACCGGATTGCGGTGAAACGTGAAGCGCAGGGCACCGTCTCCGGCTGGCTGCATCAGAATGGCAAAGTGGGTGATGAGCTGATGCTGGCCGCACCGCATGGCGACTTCTTCCTTGAGGTCGATGCTGCAACCCCGGTGGCGCTGATATCCGCGGGCGTGGGTCAGACGCCGATGCTGGCCATGCTGCATGCACTGGCGGCCCGCCAGCACCGCGCGCCGGTCAGCTGGCTGCACGCAGCAGAGAACGGCAAACAGCATGCATTTGGCCCGGAAGTGATAGCAACGGGCGCTCAGCTCACCGATTTCATCAGTCAGGTCTGGTATCGCGATCCCGCCGCTGAAGATGCCGGTCGCTATGACGCGCAGGGTCTGATGGATATCACCGCGATCTCCGCACGTCTCGCCTCACCCGACACCCACTTCTACCTCTGCGGTCCGCTGCCCTTTATGCAGCATGTGGTGGCGCAACTGCGTGATGCCAGCGTGGCAGATACACGCATTCATTACGAACTTTTTGGACCGCACAAAGGGATGTAATTGAGCAATAAAAAAAGCCCGCAGCGCGGGCTTCTTTATGCTGATAAAGAGCTGATAAAGATATAATCAGATCGCCTCTTCATCCTCTTCGCCAGTTCGGATGCGCACCACGCGCGCCACGTCGAAGACAAAGATTTTACCGTCACCGATTTTGCCGGTCTGCGCAGTACGCATAATGGTCTCGACGCAGGTATCAACGATATCGTCGCCCACCACCATCTCGATTTTCACTTTAGGTAAAAAGTCGACCATATACTCTGCGCCGCGGTAAAGCTCGGTGTGCCCTTTCTGGCGGCCAAAACCTTTTACTTCACTCACGGTCATCCCGGTGATGCCGACTTCCGCTAAGGCTTCACGGACATCATCGAGTTTGAATGGTTTGATAATCGCATCAATCTTTTTCATGTCAGACCCTTTTTCACTCCCTCCATGGTCAGAGGGTTTATCAAGTATAAATGTTGCTGGCGCTGTCGGGCGGTAATATCCGGGATTCTTCAGGTTGCCGCAAGCGCTGCCAGATTATGCTGACCGCACCCATTCTGATTCGGGCCTGAGCAGGCAACCTGCCGGTATCACTCCGCAGCCTCCGCTACTCTTTGAAATCACTGGCATCCAGCTCATGACGAGACAGCAGCTTATAGAACTCCGTGCGGTTGCGTCCAGCCAGACGTGCGGCATTGGTTACATTGCCTTTGGTCATCTGCAACAGCTTACGCAGATAGTTCAGCTCAAACTGATTGCGCGCCTCAGCAAAGGTCGGCAAAGCGCTGTTCTCACCGCTTAACGCCTGCTCCACCAGCGCATCGCTGATCACCGGCGATGAACTCAGCGCCACACACTGCTCAATCACGTTAACCAGCTGACGCACGTTGCCCGGCCAGCTGGCCGCCATCAACCGCTTCATCGCATCAACGGAAAAACTGCGGATCTGCGGTTTATGCCGTTCCGCCGCCTGACGCAGCAGATGATTAGCCAGCAGCGGAATATCTTCAGTGCGCTGATGCAGCGCCGGAATCTTCAGGTTCACCACATTAAGACGATAGAAGAGATCCTCGCGAAACTCCTTTTTCTCCATCGCCTTCGGCAGATCGCGATGCGTGGCTGAAATAATGCGCACGTCAATCTCAATATCATGATCGCTGCCCAGCGGCCTGACCTTACGCTCCTGCAACACCCGCAGCAACTTAACCTGTAGCGGTTGCGGCATATCGCCAATCTCATCCAGGAACAGCGTCCCGCCACCTGCAGTTTTAAACAGACCATCACGGGCACTGACTGCGCCGGTAAAGGCCCCTTTGGCATGCCCGAACAGCTCTGACTCCAGTAACTGCTCCGGCAGTGCGCCGCAGTTAATGGCGACAAAGGGCTTGCCGTTTCGCGGGCTGGCGGCGTGAATCGCCTGAGCCAGCATCTCTTTACCGGTACCGCTCTGCCCGTTAATCAGCACGCTGACGTCCGACTGCGCCACCATGTGCGCCTGCTCCAGCAGCCGCAACATCAGCGGGCTGCGGGTGACGATCGCTTCCCGCCAGCGGTCATCGCTGACCGGCGCCTGCTGAGCCAGTGCTTCATCAATCGCTTTGTAAAGCGCATCTTTATCCACCGGCTTGGTCAGGAAGCTGAAGACGCCCTGCTGCGTGGCGGAAACCGCGTCCGGGATTGAGCCGTGCGCCGTCAGGATAATCACTGGCAGACCGGTGTGGCGTTTCTGGATCTCGCCAAACAGCGCCAGACCATCCATCTCATCCATCCGCAGATCGCTGATCACCAGCTCGATTTTTTCTTTCTGCAGCAGACGCAACGCTTCGGGTCCGCTGGCCGCGGTGGTGACCTGATAACCTTCGCTGCGAAGACGCATGCCCAGCAGCTTCAGCAGGCTGGGATCGTCATCCACCAGCAGCAGTTTTGCCGCTTGTCTGACCATTATTGCTCCTCATCCTGCGGCAGCGCAGTGCCGTGGCCGCTGTCAGACACATCCGGGGCTTTCCGCGATGAAAGCTGGCGCTCAATGTCAGTAAGCCGCTCCAGCTTATGCTGCGTGTCGCTGAGCTGCTGCTGTTGTTTAACCATCTGCTGGCGTATCGCCTCGAGCTGGGTATCGCTGCTCTGTTGCAGATGAACATAACGGGTGCGCGCTTCACTCAGGTCGAGCTGCGCGGCCTGATTACTGCGCCACAACTGGAGCAGCGGACGCACAGACTGGGGGAAATCGCTGCTGTAGCGATCCAGGGTTTCAACATAGCGACGACGCTCCACTGGCGTCACGTTGCCGTTCGACATCAGCACGCCCTGCTTGAAGGCGCGCGAGCAGCTCTCAACCGGCCAGCGGTGAGCTTCGGCTCGGGCCTCGGCGGGGGAAAGGCGTTCAGCACAATCGATCGCCCGCATCCAGTAGAGGGGATTACTCAGTGCCGCACTATTCTCTATCGTCCACAGGTCACTGCAGCGGGTCGCCAGGTAATCAGCCACGCTGACCTCGGGTTCCGCTACCTGATGGCCTGACGGCAGGGATGAGGTGGCCGGGGAGGTCGTACATCCGCTGAGCAGCAGCGTGGTCAGTGTGCTCAGCAGCAAAGCGGGTAAATATTTCATCAGTCAGACATTCCCGGCTGTGGTGTTCAGTTCAATTCGAAAACAGACGTCAGCCTGCTCGCAGGAGACCAGCGTCAGGTCGCCATGCATCCGGCGCAGGCAATCTTTGGCAATACTCAATCCCAGCCCGCTGCCTTTTACCGGCCCTTTGCGCTGCTGGCTACCCTGGAAAAAAGGTTCGAAAATCATTGCCTGCTCTTCCGGCGGGATCGGCGTACCGCTGTTCGCGACATCAATCCAGACCCGATCGCCCTGCTGCTGACTGCGCAGCCAGATGGTACCGGATTCGCTGCCGTAGTTCACGGCGTTCGAATAGAGATTATCGATGACCCGCATCAGTAACATCGGTTCGGCAAGGCAGTGACTGACCTCCAGATCGACAACCGTCTGCATGAGTTTGGCGCGCGCCGAGAGTGCGTGTGCATTCACTACCCCCTCCACAATTTCCGCCACGCTGACCGGTTCCAGCTGGATCGGGCCATCTGCCAGTTTACGGTTGTAATCAAGCAGCTGTTCAATCAGCCGCTGCAGATGACGGCTGCTGCCGTCGAGGATAGTGACCACCTCTTTTTGATCGGCGTTCAGCGACCCGGCTACCTCGTCCGCCAGCAGTTCGGTGCCTTCACGCAGGCTGGCCAGCGGCGTTTTCAGTTCGTGAGAAAGATGGCGCAGGAATTCATGGCGCTGCGATTCCAGCCACTGAAGCCGTTCGCTGAGCCAGACGATGCGCTGTCCCAGCGAGCGTAACTCGCGCGGGCCGCGAAATGTCACGCTGTTACCCAGTTCCCGGCCTTCGCCAAGCCGGTTGATCATCCGCTCAATACGCTTGACCGGCCCGATAATCATGCCGGTAAACAGCGTCATCAACGCCAGACTGATGATAAACAGAATCAGCGCCTGCCAGCCAAAAAACTGGCCGCGATCGGCAATTTCGCGCTGCAGCTGAAGGCCGCGCGAAAACACCACTTCGCGCGTGTCCTGCACCATCTGCGCATTGGTGGCAGAAAAACGATCCAGCGCCTCTGCGGCAGGTGTAACCGGATTGCCGTTATCGCACTTTAACGGTGTCAGCAGCGGCAACGTCGCCTGTAAAGTCTGGAATGCGGGCAGCTCGGGCAGGCTGGCGCTGTGCGAACTCAGCATCTGGCTGTAGCGGGTGTGCTGGGTCTGATAAAGGCGCGCCAGCGAGGCATCATCCAGCACGCAGTACTGGCGATAGCTGCGCTCCAGCTCAACCGCCGTTCGCGCCATTGCCTCACTTCTGCGAACGTCGGTGAAGGTATTGCGGTTGGTATCCGCCGCCTGTTCACTTAATGCAGAGAGACTTTCCCACGCCTGCCAGGCCAGCACCAGCAACGGCAGCAGCACCAGTACAAATGCCATCAGCACCAGCTGACGCAGAGAACGGGGAAATAAACGCCATTTTTTCACGCAGCCGCTTCCTTAAGATTTGCTGTCTGGATGCTAACGGACTCTGTCAGCGGAAGAAAGGTGTCGGCGGAAGAAAGGGGAACAAAAGAAAACGGCAGGCTCAATGGCCTGCCGCTGGCACGACGCGTGATGCATCGCGTAAAAATGGGTGGAGCCTTACTCAACGTTACGTCCGGTGTTTGATAACGCAAGCGATTATCGGTCAGTTGGACGGCAGGCTCCGTTTGGTGCGTCATTCGGGCTTTATGAGCTCTTATCCGCTAAGCGGGGCAATCATAAACAGGTGAATGAGCAGCTGCATGAGTATAGCAAGTTCCATGCCAGAAAATAAATCATTATATTTTTCAGCAGATTGAATAAGCTTACCGGACAACTGCTGCGCAAAATCTGATTACAGTAAGGGAAAACTGTCTCCGCTGAGCGACATGAAATCGCGCCGGATGTGCGTTCATTAAAAATCAACGAGATAGATGTCGCCAAAAAGAGACAGTGCGACATGCTCATTGTCGCCGTTTGCCAACAAAGCCACAAAAAAGAGCAGGAGGCACACTGGCCTCCTGCTC
This sequence comes from Pantoea sp. K16, assembly GCF_048452805.1. Lineage (NCBI taxonomy): Bacteria > Pseudomonadati > Pseudomonadota > Gammaproteobacteria > Enterobacterales > Erwiniaceae > Pantoea > Pantoea sp. K16. The sequence goes on from NZ_JBLWNV010000010.1 coordinate 128,322, forward strand.
TTTTCAGCGGATTACATTAACCCAGCTGTTTACGCGCATTGCGGAAAATACGCATCCACGGGCTGTCTTCGCCCCACTCTGCCGGATGCCAGGAGTTGCTGACGGTGCGGAACACCCGCTCCGGATGCGGCATCATGATAGTGACGCGACCACTTTCATTAGTCACGGCAGTGATGCCGTTTGGTGAGCCATTCGGGTTAGCCGGATAGGTTTCTGTTACCTTGCCGAAGTTATCGACAAAGCGCAGTGCCACCAGCCCTTTCGACTCCAGCGCCGCCAGATGCGAAGCATCACGCACTTCAACAAAGCCTTCACCGTGCGAAACGGCGATAGGCATATGCGAACCGGCCATGCCGTCCAGCAACAGCGAGGGACTGGCGGCCACTTCTACCAGACTGAAGCGCGCTTCAAAGCGCTCAGACTGGTTGCGCACAAAGCGCGGCCAGAGATCGCTGCCTGGGATCAGTTCACGCAGATTAGACATCATCTGGCAGCCGTTGCAGACGCCCAGCGCCAGAGTTTGCGGACGATGGAAGAAGGTTTCGAACTCGTCACGCACGCGCGGATTAAACAGAATCGATTTCGCCCAGCCCTCACCGGCACCCAGCACATCGCCGTAGGAGAAGCCGCCACAGGCGACCAGCGCCTGGAACTCTTCCAGGCCGCGACGTCCGGCCAGCAGATCGCTCATGTGAACGTCAATGGCGGTGAAACCTGCCCGATCAAAGGCGGCGGCCATCTCTACATGGGAGTTCACGCCCTGCTCACGCAGCACCGCGACCCTTGGACGTGCGCCAGTGGCGATCATCGGGGCAGCAACATCTTCCTGCGGATTAAAGGTCAGATTAACGTTCAGGCCAGGATCGCTGTCGTTTTTCTTCGCTTCATGTTCCTGATCGGCACACGCCGGGTTGTCGCGCAGACGCTGCATCTGCCAGGTGGTTTCCGCCCACCAGGTACGCAACGTATTGCGGCTTTCACTGTAGACCGCACTGTCACCAGAACGGATCACAAAGCGATCGCCCGGCTGCGCGCTGCCCAGCAGATGCGTCGAGTCGGCAAGGCCGTGATCCGCCAGGATCTGCTCAACCACGGCGCGATCGGCGGCGTTGATCTGAATCACCGCGCCCAGCTCCTCGGTAAACAGGGCGGCCAGCGCATCGTTACCCAGCGAGGCGATGTCAACGTCGATGCCGCAGTGACCGGCAAACGCCATCTCGGCCAGCGTCACCAGCAGACCACCGTCGGAACGATCGTGGTAAGCCAGCAGTTTCTGCTCAGCCACCAGCGCCTGGATGGCATTGAAGAAGCCTGCCAGCTGAGCGGCATCGCGCACGTCGGCAGGTTTGTCGCCAAGCTGACGATAAACCTGTGACAGCGCCGTTGCGCCCAGCGTATTCGCGCCGTTGCCCAGATCGATCAGCAGCAGCAGGTTATCCTGATCGGCCTGCAGCTGTGGCGTGACGGTGCGACGGACATCTTCGACGCGGGCAAAAGCGGTAATCACCAGCGACAGCGGTGAGGTCATTTCGCGCTGTTCGCTGCCTTCCTGCCAGCGTGTTTTCATCGACATCGAATCTTTACCGACCGGGATGGTGATCCCCAGCGCTGGGCAAAGCTCCTCGCCGACTGCCTTCACCGCCGCATATAAACCGGCATCTTCACCCGGATGACCGGCTGCGGACATCCAGTTTGCGGAAAGCTTCACACGCTTCAGCGAACCAATATGGGTTGCCGCCAGGTTGGTCAGTGCTTCACCGACGGCCAGACGACCCGAGGCCGCGAAGTCCAGCAGCGCAACCGGTGAACGTTCGCCCAGGGCAAACGCTTCGCCGTGATAGCTGTCGAGGCTGGCGGTTGTCACCGCACAGTTGGCAACCGGGATCTGCCACGGTCCCACCATCTGGTCGCGCGCAACCATGCCGGTCACGCTGCGGTCACCGATGGTGATCAGGAAGGTTTTTTCCGCCACGGCAGGCAGATGCAGCACGCGGTTCACCGCATCGACCAGCGTAATGCCGTCACGCTGCAGGGCAGTACCCTGTGTCTGCTGCGTCACCACATCCCGCGTCATCTTCGGCGTTTTGCCCAGCAGGACATCAAGTGGCATATCGATCGGCTTATTACCGAAATGACTATCTTCCAGGCTCAGGTGCAGCTCTTCGGTGGCTTCACCAATGACCGCGAACGGTGCGCGTTCACGCTGGCAAATTGCCTCAAACTGCGCCAGCTGATCGGGTGCCACTGCCATCACATAACGTTCCTGTGATTCGTTACACCAGACCTCCAGCGGACTCATGCCTGGCTCATCACTCAGGATGTCACGCAGGTTAAACCGGCCGCCACGACCGCCATCGCTGACCAGCTCCGGCATCGCATTGGAGAGGCCGCCAGCGCCCACGTCGTGGATAAACAGAATCGGGTTCTCATCACCCAGTTGCCAGCAGCGGTCGATCACTTCCTGACAACGGCGCTCCATCTCCGGGTTATCACGCTGTACCGAGGCAAAGTCGAGATCGGCATCAGACTGACCCGAGGCCATCGATGACGCCGCGCCGCCGCCCAGGCCGATATTCATTGCCGGACCGCCCAGCACCACCAGCTTCGCGCCTACGGTGATTTCACCTTTCTGCACGTGATCGGCACGGATATTCCCGATGCCGCCCGCCAGCATAATCGGCTTATGGTAGCCACGCAGCTCAGTGCCGTTGTGGCTGGTGACCTGCTCTTCATAGGTACGGAAGTAACCATTCAGAGCCGGACGACCAAATTCATTGTTAAATGCAGCACCGCCCAGCGGGCCATCGGTCATGATTTCCAGCGCGCTGACGATGCGGGCCGGTTTGCCGAAGTCCTCTTCCCACGGCTGTTCAAAGCCAGGGATACGCAGGTTCGATACAGAGAAACCGACGAGGCCCGCTTTTGGCTTCGAACCCCTTCCGGTTGCGCCTTCATCACGGATTTCACCACCGGAACCGGTCGCAGCACCAGGCCACGGCGAGATGGCCGTTGGGTGGTTATGGGTTTCCACCTTCATCAGGATGTGTGCGGCTTCCTGATGCCAGCGGTATTCGCTCTCTCCGGCGTCAGCAAAGAAGCGGCCAACCTCTGAGCCTTCCATCACGGCGGCGTTATCTTTGTAAGCAGAGAGCACGAAGTCCGGCGTCTGCTCCATGGTGTTTTTGATCATCTTAAACAGCGACTTTGGCTGTTTCTCGCCGTCGATAATCCAGTCGGCGTTGAAGATCTTGTGACGACAGTGCTCAGAGTTCGCCTGCGCAAACATATAGAGTTCAATGTCGTTGGGATTGCGGCCCAATGCGGTAAACGCCGCCACCAGATAGTCGATTTCATCGTCAGCCAGCGCCAGACCCAGTGAGATATTCGCCTGAACCAGCGCCTGACGGCCCTCCCCCAGCAGATCGACACTTTTCACCGGCTGTGGCGTGTGATGCGCGAACAGCTGTTCAGCCTGCGCCAGATCGCCGAAGACCGTTTCCATCATCCGATCGTGCAGCAGTGTGCCCAGCGTTTGCCACTGCGCTTCCGTCAGTTGTGGGGCATGCACATAAAAGGCCAGGCCGCGCTCCAGGCGACGTACCTGCGGCAGGCCGCAGTTGTGGGCAATGTCAGTGGCTTTGGATGACCAGGGCGAAATGGTGCCGGGACGAGGCGTCACCAGCAGCAGACGACCCTGTGGGGCATGTTCAGCGAGAGAGGGACCATATTTCAGCAGGCGCTGCAGACGGCTCTGTTCGTCAGCGCTTAAGGGCGTGCTGACATCAGCAAAATGGATGTACTCAGCGTAAATATCACTCACCGGCAGATGAGCGTCCTGAAAGCGGGTCAGCAGTTTGTTTACACGAAATGCCGACAGGGCGGGCGAACCACGCAGAATTTCCATTAATAAATCTCTCGTCAGGGCGCCGGGCGACGCTTCATTGGGCGCAACAGGGAAAACGGGGCGTATTATAGAGAAAGCGACCTCGCGACGAAACCGTTTGCGCACAATTTTTGGCGACCCGGATTTGCCTGAATTTTGCGCAAAAGCTGCTATAAAAGTTGCTCAGCGTGATTTTGTTGCGCAAAATGCCCCTCGCTCTGGGAGTTCAAAGAAGACAAATACTGCCTTTAAAAGACAGAGGCCTTAGAGCCAGCGAGAGATAACTATTTGAAACGCCTAAAATTTAATTATCTGTTTATCGGTCTGGTTGCCGTGCTGTTAGCGTTGGCGCTATGGCCATCCATTCCCTGGTATGGGGGTGGGCAGGACCAGATTTCACAGATTAAATCACGGGGAGTACTGCGTGTCAGTACCATCAATTCCCCGTTGACTTACTACACAGTGAACCAATCTCCGGCCGGTATGGATTATGAGCTGGCAAAACGCTTCGCCGATTATCTGGGCGTCAAACTCAAGGTGACAGTACGTCCCAACCTGAGCGATCTGTTTGACGATTTAGATGATGGCAAAGCCGATTTGCTGGCCGCGGGTCTGAACTACAACAGCGAACGCCTGACCCGCTATCAGACCGGGCCAGGCTACTACAACGTTTCGCAGCAGCTGGTCTATCGCGTGGATAAGCCGCGCCCTAAAAACCTCGGTGACTTAAAGGGGCGGCTGACTGTTGCGTCAGGATCGGCGTATCTGTCAACGCTGAAGAGCGCGCGGTCAAATCAGTACCCCGATCTGGACTGGGCGATCTCCACCGATCAAAGTCCTAAAGCCCTGCTGGAAGCGGTGGCAGACGGCAAGCTCGACTATACGATTGGCGACTCCGTGACCATCGCTCTGCTGCAGCGCATCTATCCGCAGCTGGCGGTGGCGTTTGACGTCACTGATGAAGAGCCGGTCACCTGGTATGTGCGGCATAGCGATGACGACAGCCTGAATGCCGCGATGCTCGACTTCTTTAACGGTATGGGTGAAGAAGGGGCGATGGCGCGGCTGGAGGAGAAATATCTCGGCCACGTCGGCACCTTTGATTATGTCGATACCCGCACTTTCCTGCGCGCCATCGACAACACGCTGCCTGACATCAAACCGCTGTTTGAGAAGTACGCCACCAGCATTGACTGGCGACTGCTGGCGGCAATCTCCTATCAGGAGTCGCACTGGAACCCGCAGGCCACCTCCCCTACCGGCGTGCGCGGCATGATGATGCTGACCCGTAACACCGCTGAGAGCCTGGATGTGGGCGACCGGACCGATCCCGAACAGAGCATTCGCGGCGGCAGTCAGTATCTGCAGGATATGATGGCGAAGGTGCCGCAGACCATCCCGGAAGATGAGCGCATCTGGTTTGCGCTGGCGGCCTATAACATGGGCTATGCCCATATGCTGGATGTCCGTAAACTCACTGCCCGCCAGGGGGGTAATCCGGATAGCTGGGCGGATGTGAAGCTGCGTCTGCCCATGCTGAGTCAGAAGCGTTACTACACCCAGACGGCTTATGGCTATGCCCGTGGGCATGAAGCCTATAACTATGTGGAGAACATCCGCAAATATCAGTTAAGCCTGGTGGGTTATCTGCAGGAGCAGGAAAAGCGCCTGGCGCAGCAGGCTGAAGCACAAGAAGCACAGGCCGAACTGGCCAAAGGCTATCCGGCGGTCGAACCGAAGATCGCCATGAACTAATCCTGGCGTTGCGCCTGCCGCAGCGCTTTTTTCTGCTCGCGACGCATACGGAAGAAGTCGCTCAGCATAGCGGCACACTCTTCAGCCAGCACGCCGCTCTGTAATTCAACCTGATGATTCATGCCGGGGTGTCCCAGCACATCGAGCAGCGATCCTGCCGCCCCACTTTTGATGTCGTGCGCACCGTAGACCAGCCGGCTGATGCGGCTGTGAACCATAGCGCCGGCGCACATCACGCACGGCTCCAGCGTCACGTAGAGCGTGGTGTCCAGCAGACGATAATTTTCCAGTACTTTACCGCCCTGCCGCAACGCCATAATCTCCGCATGCGCCGTCGGATCGTGCTGGCCGATGGGCCGGTTCCAGCCTTCACCGATAACCCGGTCATTCTGAACCAGCACCGCACCCACCGGCACTTCGCCCTGCTCCCACGCCCGGCGCGCCAGGTCAAGCGCATGGCGCATCCAGTATTCATCTTGTTGTTTCATGCTGACCACTCCGGGCGACAGAAAAGCGGCGCATTATAGCGGTCTCACCGATCCTTTAGAAACTTATTCCAGCTGTTGCAGCTCACCTGCGGGTGTTACGCGCCAGCGATGCTGACAGAAAAACAGCAGCGGGTTGTCCTGTTTGCTGTCGCTATAACCGCTGTAGAGCTGTAGCGGCGTGCCGATTTTCTCTTCCAGCTGTGCCACTTTCTCATGGCCGAGGCAGCGCATTGCCAGTACCCGCCCGCCCCAGCCGCGCTGCATCTGACTGGCAATCAGCTTCACGCGTGGCAGAAACGCGGAGTCGTAATAGACCTGCTCCACCAGAGACTGTGGCGATCCGGTGATGAGCCAGACGTCAGCATCATCACTGCCGAGATAATCGGTCAGGCGCTGCTGAACCACCGGAAAGGCTTTGACGCGCAGGCGGAACCACTGCGCAAATTCGGCTTCGAGTTGCAGCAGCGTCCGCTCAGAACGGCCAAAAGTAATAGACCAGAGCAGCAGGCTCATGGGCCAGCGTGCCGCCCGGCCTTTAAACAGCAAGCCGATACCCACTACCGGCAATAACGGCACCACCAGCAGCAGATTAAGCGGTCGGCGACGCAGCAGATAGCGCATAAAAGTGCCGAACATGTCCTGCTGGTGCAAAGTGCCATCCAGGTCAAAAAATACGACGCGACGTTGTGTTCCCCTGGTCAAACAACTCTCCTTCAGGCTGATTCTGGAATGATAAAGAGTAGTGTAGCCATCATCAGGCGCTACGGCGATGACTGTCATTTTTAATTCCGATGACTACAATGCCTGATGAATAGTTTATTCTTCACAGATTATCCCTGAATTACGAGGATTGGGCATGAGTTCATTGCTGCGCATTCGCCAGCTTTATCCACGTCTGGCATTGAACGAGCGTCGGCTGGCTGATTTTCTACTGTCGCAACCCGATCGGGCGCGCCACCTGAGTTCGCAAAAGCTGGCGGAAGAGTCTGGCGTCAGCCAGTCGAGCGTGGTGAAGTTTGCTCAGAAACTGGGATACAAAGGTTTTCCAGCGCTTAAGCTGGCCCTGAGTGAGTCACTGGCGGACAAAGATGCCATTACCGTGCATAACCATATCCTCAGCGACGATCCCCTTAAAATGGTGGGTGAGAAGCTGCTGACGGAGAAACTCTCGGCAATCCGCGCCACGCTGGATATCAACAGCGAAGAGAAGCTCAACGATGTGTTGCAGCTGCTGAAAAATGCCCGGCGTATTTTACTGGTGGGCATCGGCGCTTCGGGTCTGGTGGCGAAGGACTTCTCCTGGAAGCTGATGAAGATTGGCATCAATGCGGTGGCAGAGCAGGATATGCACGCCCTGCTGGCCAGCGTGCAGGCGATGGGGCCAGGCGATGTGCTGCTCGCCATCTCTTACACCGGTGAACGGCGGGAGATCAATCTCGCCGCGCAGGAGGCGGTTCAGGTAGGCGCCGATGTGGTGGCGTTTACCGGCTTTACGCCGAATACGCTGCAACAGAGCGCCAGTTACTGTCTCTATACGGTGGCGGAGGAGCAGAGTACCCGCAGCGCGGCCATCTCCTCGACCACGGCGCAGCTGGCCCTGACCGATCTGCTGTTTATGGCACTGGTGCAAAACGATCCGGAACGCGCGTCCAGTCATATTCGCCACAGCGAAGCGCTGGTGAAAAAGCTGGTCTGATCAGCGGCAGCGCGTATAATACCCGCGCTTTTTCTGTTGTTATCAGGTGGGTAAAATGGCGCTGTTGATTACGTCCAGATGCATTAACTGCGATATGTGTGAACCGGAGTGCCCGAACCAGGCCATTTCACTGGGCGATGCGATCTATGAGATTGATGTCAGCCGCTGCACGGAATGCGTCGGGCACTATGAGACGCCAACCTGTCAGCAGGTATGCCCCATCGACAACACCATCATCATTGACCCACAGCACACCGAATCACGTGATGCGCTGTGGGAGAAGTTCGTGCTGCTGCACGGCTAGCTTTCAATGATCACCGTGGCGCAGGCGTAGTGACGCTCATCGGCCAGCGTCACGTGAACGTGTTTAACGCCCAGCCTCTCTGCCACTTCAGCGGCATGCTGAAAGAAGCGTAATCCCGGTTTTCCCAGCGCATCGTTGTAAACTTCAAACTGATTAAACGCCAGACCACCGCGAATACCGGTGCCAAAGGCTTTTGCCGCCGCCTCTTTTACCGCAAAGCGTTTAGAGAGAAAGCGCACCGGCTGCTTGTGCGCCTGATATTGCTGCCATTCGGCTTCGCTCAGCACCCGCCGCGCCAGCCGGTCGCCGGAGCGCTCAATCACCCCGGCGATGCGTTCAATCTCAACGATGTCCGTACCCAGTCCCAGAATAGCCATCAGCGACGGGCTTCACGCAGCAGCTGCTTCATCTCTTTCACCGCATCCGGCAGGCCACTCATCACCGCGCGGCCAATAATCGCATGGCCGATATTCAGCTCATGCATTTCCGGCAGCGCCGCAATCGGCAGCACGTTGTGATAGGTCAGACCGTGACCGGCATTGACCTTCAGTCCCAGGCTGGCGGCAAAGGTTGCGGCGTGGCGGATACGCGCCAGCTCAGCGTCACGCGCCAGTCCCTCTGGTGCTTCGGCGTAAGCGCCGGTATGAATTTCGATGTAAGGCGCGCCGCTGGCCACGGCCGCTTCAATCTGACGGTGATCGGCATCGATAAACAGCGAAACCAGAATGCCCGCGTCACTCAGCAGTCGTACGGCCGCGTTCATCTTCTCCTGCTGTCCCGCCACATCCAGCCCGCCTTCAGTGGTCACTTCCTGACGCTTTTCCGGCACCAGGCAGCAGAAATGGGGCTGGATATCACAGGCGATGCCGATCATCTCATCGGTGACCGCCATCTCCAGATTCATCCGCGTCTGGATGGTGTCACGCAGGATACGCACGTCGCGGTCAGTGATGTGACGGCGATCTTCGCGCAGGTGCACGGTAATGCCGTCTGCGCCCGCCTGCTCGGCGATAAACGCCGCCTGCACCGGATCGGGATAGTTTGTCCCACGGGCGTTACGCACCGTGGCAATGTGATCGATATTGACGCCTAACAGCAACTCAGCCATGACCGTCCTCACTTGTTTTTCATCGTGATGTTGAGTGTACCGCGCAAAGTGAAACAGGCGGTACGACCAGCGCTATTCTTCTGCCTGTTCAGGCTTTTTCTTCGGGATAAACTGGCGGAACAGCTCCTGACTCTTCAGCGGCTTGCCACCAAGATAGGGCTTCAGGGCGATGCGGGTAAAACGCTTCGCGGCGCGCAGAGTGTCGGCATCGGGAAACTCTCGCTCGCACAGGGCGCGCAATTCGCGGCCGGTAAAGCTGCGCTGATTGACCACCAGGCTGGCAATAAAGCCGCGCTCTTCGCGGTAGCTGTACGTCATGTTGTCGCTGACCGGCTCGCCACTGCCGGCGCAGTGCAGGAAATCGACGCCATAACCCAGGTGACCGAGCAGCGCCAGTTCAAAACGTCGCAGTGCCGGTTCGGGCTTGCCGTGCGTTGAGGCTAGTGCCTGAAGGCAATTGAGATAGTCGAAGAAGAGTTCTGAGAAGGGGAATTCCTGCTGCAATACGCGAGAGACCAGCTCATTAACGTAGAGACCGCAGTAGAGCGTGATGCCGCTGAGCGGTAAGGCCAGCGACACCGCTTCGGCATTGCGCAGAGTTTTGACTTCCCCGCGCCCGCTCCAGCGAACCAGCAGCGGGGTAAAAGGCTGTAACGCCCCCTTCAGCTGCGAGCGCCGCGAACGTGCGCCCTTGGCCAGAACCCGCACCCGCCCTTCGCTTTCGCTGAACAGGTCGAGCAGCAGACTGGTTTCGCTGAAGGGGCGACTATGCAGCACAAAGGCGCGTTGCCAGCCTTCCATTGAATCAGAGATCGTCTGTATAACCCAGGCTGCGCAGCGCACGTTCGTCATCTGCCCAGCCGGATTTCACTTTCACCCACAGTTCGAGATGCACTTTCGCTTCGAACATCTCTTCCATGTCCCTGCGCGCTTCTGTTCCGATGACTTTGATTTTGGCGCCTTTGTTGCCAATCACCATCTTCTTCTGCCCTTCGCGCTCAACCAGAATCAGACCGTGAATGTCGTAACCGCCACGTTCGTTGGTCACGAAGCGCTCGATCTCAACCGTAACGGAGTAAGGCAGTTCAGCACCCAGGAAGCGCATCAGTTTTTCACGGATCATCTCTGACGCCATGAAACGCTGTGAGCGGTCGGTGATGTAATCTTCCGGGAAGTGATGATCGGCCTGCGGCAAATGCTTGCGGGTAATCGCCGCAATGGTATCGACGTTTTTGCCGCTCTCAGCAGAAATAGGCACGATATCGAGGAAGTTCATCTGCTGGCTCAGGAACTGCAGATGCGGCAGCAGAATGCTTTTATCCTGGATGTTATCGACCTTATTGATCGCCAGCACCACCGGCACTTTATTGTCGCGCAGTTTGCCCAACACCATCTCATCATCGGGCGTCCAGCGGGTGCCTTCAACCACGAAGATCACCAGTTCTACGTCGCCAATAGAACTGCTGGCTGCGCGGTTCATCAGACGGTTAATGGCGCGCTTCTCTTCCATGTGCAGACCTGGGGTATCGACGTAGATCGCCTGATATTCGCCTTCGGTATGAATGCCCATGATGCGGTGGCGCGTGGTTTGCGGCTTACGCGAGGTGATCGACACCTTCTGCCCCAGCAACTGGTTCAGTAAGGTGGATTTACCGACGTTTGGTCGGCCAACAATCGCGACAAAGCCGCAATAAGTAACGTTTTCGCTCATTCGAGTCCTGAATTGTTCAGCGCCTGATGCGGCGCCGAAAGAGTGCTATTTGAGTCATGTGTCATTCAGCGTCTTCTGACGCCGGGATAGAGTGTCAGGTTAATGGTTCAGTGCCGGTTCCGGCACTGTCATCCCGACAGATCTATTCAAGACCTAATTTTATCAGTGCCTGTTCAGCCGCTGCCTGCTCAGCTTTACGACGGCTGGAGCCGACGCCGACAACCGGCTCGGCCATGCCACTCACCTGACAGTGAATGGTGAATTCCTGATCGTGGGCTTCGCCACGTACCTGTACCACCAGATAACTTGGCAGCGGCAGATGACGTCCCTGCAGATACTCCTGCAGGCGCGTTTTCGGATCTTTTTGTTTGTCGCCAGGACTGATTTCGTCGAGGCGGGTCTGATACCAGTCGAGGATCAGCTGCTCTACCCGCTCAATACTGCTGTCGAGGAAGATACCGCCAATCAGCGCTTCCACCGTATCCGCCAGGATCGATTCACGACGGAAACCGCCGCTTTTCAGCTCGCCGGGTCCCAGGCGCAGGCACTCGCCAAGATCAAATTCGCGTGCCATTTCAGCCAGCGTGTTGCCCCGCACCAGCGTGGCGCGCATGCGGCTCATGTCACCTTCATCAACCCGCGGGAAGCGGTGATAAAGGGCATTAGCAATCACATAGCTAAGAATAGAATCGCCAAGAAATTCCAGGCGTTCGTTGTGCTTACTGCTGGCGCTGCGGTGAGTCAGGGCCTGCTGTAACAGTTCCGAATGAGTAAAAGTGTAGCCCAGTTTGCGCTGAAGCTTGTTAATCAGGATGGGGTTCATGCGATTCCAATTCTTTGTTGCGTCTGTGACTCTGCATACCAAACGGGGCTGGTAATCCAACACGTTCCGTTTGGTGTGCAGTGGCCTCCCTGAGGAGGCCACCCGATTTGCCTGTTAATCAGACAATAATGTTAGTGGATACCACCGATGCGACTGAATCGCACGCCGGTTGGCCACTGGCCTTCTTGTTTCTCAAAGCTCATCCAGATAGCGACCGCTTTACCGACCAGATTACGCTCCGGGACAAAGCCCCAGTAGCGGCTGTCGGCGCTGTTATCACGGTTGTCGCCCATCATGAAGTATTGCCCTTTCGGCACGACCCAACTCGCCTGCGGCTGACCCGGCTGCTGATAATACATGCCTGCCTGACTCTGCGCTTCGTTTACCAGCAGAATGTCATGCGTCACGTTACCGATTGTCTCTTTGCGGGTTCCCAGGCGCAAACCACCGCGCAGGGTATCGCCCTGCGGCACCTGATAAAAACCGTTGCCGGTTTCGTTGCCATCAAAGCCGCTAAAGGTCTGAACAAAGTTGCTTGGCTCAACATCGGTGTAAGTTACCGCTAACGCTGTGTCACAGGCTTTATCATCGGAGCAGGTCGGTTTCACCGTCAGCGTTTTGCTGTAAGGATCATAAATGACTTTGTCGCCCGGCAGACCGATAACGCGCTTAATGTAATCCAGGCTCGGATCTTTCGGGTATTTAAATACCGCGATATCGCCGCGCTTCGGCTGACCGGTTGGGATCAGCGTCGTCTGGGTGATTGGATCCTTGATGCCGTAAGCAAACTTCTCCACCAGGATAAAGTCACCAATCAGCAGCGTCGGCATCATCGAGCCAGAGGGAATCTGGAACGGTTCGTAGATAAACGAACGCACGATGAAAACCACGGCCAGCACCGGGAACACGGATGCGGTCGTTTCAACCCAGCCTGGCTTTGCAGCGACCTTCGCCAGCGTTTTGCTGTCGAGCGCGTTACCGGTCTGGGCCTGAGCCTCAGCCTGTTTCGCGCGACGCGCGGGTGCCCATTTAAAACGATCAATTACCCATACGATGCCAGTAATCAGCGTCGCTATCGCCAGAATCAGGGCGAACATATTAGCCATTGGAAATCCTTATTTGCTGTCCTTACCGACATGCAGAATGGCGAGGAACGCTTCCTGTGGCAGCTCAACGTTACCAACCTGCTTCATTCGCTTCTTACCATCTTTCTGCTTCTGCAACAGTTTCTTCTTACGGCTGACGTCACCGCCATAACACTTGGCGAGAACGTTTTTACGCAGCTGTTTCACCGTTGAACGCGCGATAATGTGGTTGCCGATGGCAGCCTGAATCGCAATATCAAACTGCTGACGCGGGATGAGCTCTTTCATTTTCTCAACCAGATCGCGTCCGCGATAAGGCGCGTTGTCACGGTGGGTAATCAGCGCCAGCGCATCCACACGCTCAGAGTTAATCAGTACGTCGACGCGTACCATGTCTGAAGGCTGGAAACGTTTAAAGTTGTAATCCAGCGAGGCATAACCGCGCGAAGTTGATTTCAGACGGTCAAAGAAGTCGAGTACCACTTCAGCCATCGGAATTTCGTAAGTCAGTGCCACCTGGTTGCCGTGGTAAACCATGTTGGTCTGCACGCCACGCTTCTCAATACAGAGCGTGATGACGTTGCCCAGATACTCCTGCGGCAGCAGCATGTGACATTCGGCAATCGGTTCACGCAGCTCTTCGATATTGTTCAGTGCCGGCAGCTTGGATGGGCTGTCGACATGAACGATTTCGCCGCTGGTGGTCACGACTTCATACACCACCGTCGGTGCGGTAGTGATCAGATCGAGATCGTATTCGCGCTCCAGACGCTCCTGGATGATCTCCATGTGCAGCAGACCGAGGAAGCCGCAACGGAAACCAAAGCCCAGCGCCGTTGAGCTTTCTGGCTCATAGAACAGCGAGGCGTCGTTCAGGCTAAGCTTACCGAGCGCATCACGGAACGCTTCATAGTCGTCAGAGCTGATTGGGAACAGACCGGCGTAAACCTGTGGCTTCACTTTTTTAAAGCCTGGCAGCGCTTTGTCTGCCGGGTTACGTGCGGTAGTCAGCGTATCGCCCACGGGTGCGCCGAGGATATCTTTAATGGCGCAGACCAGCCAGCCTACTTCACCGCAGTTCAGCTCATTACGATCAACCCGTTTCGGGGTGAAGATACCCAGGCGGTCAGCGTTATAAACCTGGCCGGTGCTCAGGACTTTGATCTTGTCGCCTTTGCGCATGGTGCCGTTTTTCACGCGCACCAGGGAAACAACACCCAGGTAGTTATCGAACCAGGAGTCGATAATCAGTGCCTGCAGCGGCGCTTCCGGATCGCCTTCTGGCGGCGGAATGTCGCGCACTAAGCGTTCCAGCACTTCCGGAACGCCGACGCCGGTTTTGGCTGAGCAGCGCACTGCATCAGTTGCATCAATGCCGACGATATCTTCAATTTCCTGCGCGGCGCGATCGGGATCGGCAGCGGGCAGGTCAATTTTGTTCAGAACCGGCACCACTTCCAGATCCATCTCCATCGCGGTGTAGCAGTTCGCCAGTGTCTGCGCTTCAACACCCTGACCGGCATCCACCACCAGCAGCGCGCCTTCGCAGGCGGCCAGTGAGCGGGAAACTTCATAGGAGAAGTCTACGTGGCCTGGGGTATCGATGAAATTGAGCTGGTAAGTTTGGCCGTCTTTCGCGTGATAATCGAGTGTGACGCTCTGTGCTTTGATGGTGATGCCACGCTCGCGCTCCAGATCCATAGAGTCAAGAACCTGCGCAGCCATTTCACGAGCGGTGAGGCCGCCGCAAATCTGAATCAGGCGGTCAGAGAGCGTAGATTTGCCATGGTCGATATGAGCGATGATGGAGAAATTTCTTATGTGCTTCATTTATTGGGATATCTTCGCTTAAAATTCAGTTGAAAACCTGAGCACAGACACATTCAGGAAGATCGCTCTTTACCCACAATCCTGTCAGCCTCATTAATGACGACGCATATTACACTGTTAACGCCGCGCATAAAAGAATGGAACGTGGTGGAAGCGAAACAGATATCTGCGCGAGGCAGAACAGACAAAGGCCGCGGGATGCGCGGCCTGGACGTGCGTTACGCTTCGCTTTCAACACGCAGCGCATCGGGAGGCAAGGCGATGTTCAGAATGACCGGCTGAAAGGCTTCCCGATCGCCGAATTTCATTGAAACGCCTTTGGCGACAATAAAACCCCCGATACCGCCCAGCAGCGCACCGCAGGCGGCGGCCAGATCGCTGCTGAACAGCGCCTGAAACAGCCCGGAAACCAGGAACAGGCCAAACAGCGGCGTCATGTAGACCAGCAACGCTGAACCCAGCAGGCTGCTCTCTTTGATACCAAGTTCGATCCGCTGCCCCGGCTGCAGCGGCTTGCTGCTGGCGATTTGCATCACGTGGGCATTCTTCGGACCGAGCTTATTCAGCATATGGCTGCCGCAGCCTTTACGCGCCTGGCAGCTGTTGCAGGAGGTTTTTGCTTCAGTGTGCAGCGTGGCGATGCCATCCTGCCATGCCACCACGGTGGCCCATTCTCTCATCATTTTTGTGACCCCAGGTCGATGCTGTCCGCAATACGTTTTGCGGTCGAGGGCGGTAATTCGCCGATCACCGCTATTTCGTTATTATTGCGCACAACGGTCTGTACCGTACGACGCCCAGTGCGCAATGTCTGCGTTGTGCTGGTTTTATCGGCCGGCGTCACGTTGATAGCGAAACTAAACAGGCCATCACTGTAGAGCTTCGATTCCATATTTTTATTCAGACCGGGTAGCGTACGGCGATTCTGCGACACCAGCGACATACCGGCAGGTATCCAGCCTGGCTGCCAGGTGAGCGTGACCGCATCCCCTTTCGGCACCGAAAGCGACGGAGGCAGATTGGCTTTCTCCAGCCCCTGCATCAGATTACGCACCCCTTCGTCCACCGCAAAGCTGATGACGCGGAACTGCTCCAGCGTTTCGCCATCACGATCGAGCAGGTCGATGCGCAGCGGCAGCTTGGTGTCCACATCCAGCCAGACTACATAGCTGTAACGGGTGCCATCGCGTGAAACGATGCGCAACACATCACACATCTGATCGGCAATGCGCGAGCGGCCTACGGTAATAAAATCATAGGCTGTGGCGAGCTTGGTGAAGTCAGCAAAAATTACCGACGGTAAAGCATCGATAATGTGATTGCCGGGGAGCGAAAAGGGATCGAGGCCGGGTTCGAAGTAACTGATATCGTTGCCGCGCTGGATCACTTCCCGACGTGGCCCGTCCATCTGCAACAGCTGAGCGAATATCCGGTTATCGATTACAGCATGACGATAACGCAGCGATTCGATGCCGATGCGGGAAACGTTGATATAGGCGAATTCGTAGTTGAGGTTCTGACTTGCCTGCTCCATCTGCTGCAATAGCGCCCCGGACGCAGAAGGTTGCGCCGGGGCGGCAGATGACCACAACAGGCTGCCTGTCAGCAGGCTAACAGCATACCAAAGCGGCTTCATTACTGCTGTTGCTGTCCTAATGATTGATTTCCGGGAACATCAACCTGCGCCTGTTTTGGCGCAGTGGTTTCAAACTGCAGCTGGTCAGCGTGCAGGCGACGTTGCAGTTCGTAATCCTGCAGCATGGCATTTACGCGACGACGCTGGTCCTGAACCTGCTGGTTAGAACTGTTGGTGTCAAATGCATCAGACGGCACGCCCAGGCTCACCGGAGACGCTTTGCCCATCATCGGCATCGTATTGAACACCGGAGAGTCAGAGGTCTGCGTGGCGCTGCCCTCTGGCTGGTTATAGTGCTGAACGCCTACGATCACGGCCAGTGAAACACAGGCAGCGACACCGACCTGGGTCAGTTGCGCAGCCCACGGGCGCGCTTTTTTCCAGAACGGCATTTTTTCCCAGCGGGAAGGTTCTGGCTGAGCTTCAGGGATCAGCGTTGTAACCGTACGCAACGGTTCTTTTTCGATGGCAGCAGCGACGCGCGCAGAAATATCAAAATGCAGGACATCGCCTACATCACCGCGCATGGTATCGCGAATGAGATGATAGCTTGCCCAGCTTTTCTGTAATTCTGCGTCCTTAGACAAGGCGGAAAACAGCTCGTTATCTAAGGTCTCACCATCCATTAAAGCGGAAAGTTTTTCTTTCTGCATGCCTATGTACCCTTCCAGTAGCCGTTATCACTGACGTTGGATAAGCGGTTGAACTTTGTTATCAATGGCCTCTCGCGCACGAAAGATACGTGATCGAACAGTGCCTACCGGGCAATCCATAATGACGGCGATCTCTTCATAACTCAGACCGTCCAGTTCCCTGAGGGTGATTGCCATACGCAAGTCCTCGGGTAGCGCCTCGATGGTACGAAAGACAATTTGTTTCAATTCTTCTGACAACATTAAGTTCTCAGGGTTCGAAATTTCTTTTAATGCACCCGCACTTTCGAAATTTTCCGCGTCAATAGCATCCACATCGCTGGATGGCGGACGACGCCCCTGAGCAACCAGGTAATTTTTCGCTGTATTTACCGCAATGCGGTACAGCCAGGTATAAAACGCGCTATCGCCCCGGAATGAATCCAGTGCGCGATACGCTTTAATAAACGATTCCTGTACTACATCAGGTACGTCGCCCGAGGGAACATAGCGTGAAACCAGGCTCGCCACTTTATGCTGGTAACGAATCACCAGTAAGTTGAAAGCTTTTTGATCTCCCTTCTGTACGCGCTCGACAAGGACCTGGTCCGTCAACTGCTCGCTCATCCGAGGTAATGTCTCCCCAAATTTTTCATACGCATAAAGTAACTGCCAGCACATCTCATGGTTCTGAGCAAGCATGCGCTTAGAGTTGTGATGTGGTGCGAAGTTCACTTCTCGCCCTGATATTTACCGCTCCGATGGACATTACACAGGTTCTTCGTTTTCGTTCAGTGTAAGGAGCGTAAATCGCAGGCAGAGTAACCTATGACAACAGCTTTTTCATCATTAAATCCTTTAGGTTTAATAAGTTTGCTATAAAAAACCGCGCCAAAAGCAGCCCGGTTTTAACTCACTGATATTAAGTAACTTTGGGAAATCATCAGACAAAAACCTGCGCCAGATGTTTAAAATACTTCACAGCAACCCCCATTGCGCTTATGCTCAGCCCTATTCTTGTTTAGTAAATTAAACATTATGATGAATGCGAACCCGGATTATCAGTGTGATGTACTCATTGTGGGCAGCGGTGCTGCTGGCCTGTCGCTGGCGTTGCGGCTGGCAAAACAGTATCAGGTGACAGTTCTCAGTAAAGCGCAGGTCAATGAGGGGTCAACCCTTTACGCCCAGGGCGGTATTGCTGCGGTATTTGATGAGACTGACAGTATCGAGTCGCACATCGAGGATACGCTGATTGCCGGTGCCGGATTATGCGACCGTGAAGCCGTCTCGTTTATCGCCAGTAATGCCCGGCATTGCGTGCAGTGGCTGATCGACAACGGTGTCGCCTTTGATCTCGATCCGCAGGCGGCCGGCGACATGCGTTATCACCTGACGCGGGAAGGCGGCCACAGTCATCGCCGTATCCTGCACAGCGCTGACGCCACCGGCCACGCGGTTGAAACGACGCTGGTTAGCCAGGCGTTGAGCCATCCCAATATCCGGATTCTGGAACGCACCAACGCAGTCGATCTGATTCTTTCAGATAAAATCGGCCTGCCAGGCCCACGCCGCGTGGTGGGAGCATGGATCTGGAACCGTAATCGCGAACAGGTGGAAACCTGTCGGGCACGGGCCGTGGTGGTTGCAACTGGCGGTGCCGCCAAGGTTTATCAATATACGACTAACCCCGACATCGCCTCCGGTGACGGCATCGCGATGGCCTGGCGTGCCGGCTGCCGGGTTGCCAATCTGGAATTTAACCAGTTCCACCCGACCTGCCTGTTTCATCCGCAGGCGCAGAATTTCCTGTTAACCGAAGCGTTACGCGGAGAAGGTGCCTGGCTGTTGCGTCCCGATGGCAGCCGTTTCATGCCCGATTTCGATGAGCGTGCCGAACTCGCCCCGCGCGATATCGTCGCCCGGGCCATCGATCATGAGATGAAGCGGCTGGGCGTTGACTGTATGTATCTGGACATCAGCCACCAGCCTGAGGAGTTTGTTCGCGCGCACTTCCCGATGATCTATGAGAAGTTGCTGACCTTTGGCTTTGACCTCACCAAAGAACCCATCCCGATTGTGCCTGCCGCGCACTATACCTGTGGCGGCGTAGTCGTTGATCAGCATGGCCAGACCGACGTGAGTGGCCTCTATGCCATCGGTGAGGTGAGTTATACCGGCCTGCATGGCGCTAACCGCATGGCATCCAATTCGCTACTGGAGTGTCTGGTTTATGGCTGGTCAGCCGCAGAGGAGCTGATTCGCACCCTGCCCGCCATCGAAGCCGTTACTGCGCTACCCGCATGGGATGAAAGTCAGGTTGATGACGCCGATGAACGCGTGGTGATCCAGCATAACTGGCACGAGCTGCGGTTATTCATGTGGGACTACATGGGAATCGTCCGCACGACCCGCCGACTGGAGCGGGCGCTGCGCCGCATCAACCTGCTTCAGCAGGAGATCGATGAATATTATCGTCATTTCCGCCTCTCTAATAACCTGCTGGAGCTACGGAATCTGGTGCAGGTCGCTGACCTGATGGTGCGCTGTGCGCTGGAGCGAAAAGAGAGTCGCGGCCTGCACTATATCCGCGACTACCCGGATTTACTGCCCGAGGCGCGGCCAACCATCCTGACGCCGCCGGACTACATAAAAAGGTAGAACTCCCGCGTCAGGCTACACCACTCATCAGAATAGCGGGTGTCCGGCGTGCGGATGGCAAGGCGTTCCAGCAGGGTTTCCCCGGCCTGCGGCGACAGCCCCAGCAGGACGCGGTGCGGCGGACGATGGGCATATTCCGCCACGTCCAGCCGGAAACGCAGATGCCAGCCATCCGCCTGCGCCAGGGCGATGAATTCCTGGCCGGTCGCGGTGGGCAGCACCACGCAGAACATCCCCTCTTCTTCAATCAGTAATGCAGCACTGCGCAACAGTGTCTGATGATCGAGCGTGGCCGTGGCACGGGCGCTGTTCCGTGCCGCAGTCGAACAGGCCACGCCAGGTGCAAAATAAGGCGGATTGCTGACGATTAGCGAGTAACGTTTATCGCACTGTTCAGCCCAGTCGGCGATATCCTGCTGATGAATCTGAATACGTTCAGGCCACGGCGACTGCTGCACATTCTCCTGCGCCTGAAGCGCGGCTTCCGGTTCTAACTCAACCGCATCGATGTTGACCGGCGACGGCGTACGCTGCGCCAGCATCAGCGCGATAAGCCCGCTGCCGCTGCCAATATCCAGAATACGTTTTACTTCGGCAACCGGCGCCCAGGCCCCAAGCAGAATGGCATCGGTGCCCACTTTCATCGCACAGCGATCGTGCGCGACAAAAAATTGTTTAAAGGTAAAACCGTTCTTGTTTAACTGTGGCCGTTCACGCGGCTTATCCTGCATCATTCGTCACTACCATCGTTTTTTTCCTGCCGTACGGCAGCGCATGAGTGTAACGTGACAACAGAGGGAATTCACGCGGCAGACAACCCCAGGCGCAGCCGAAACGGATTAACAGATGAAGATTCAGTCTGATCTGTCTATAATCAGCGCCCCAAACTGAGGTAGACCATGACAGTAACCACATTTTCCGAACTCGAACTCGACGAAAGCCTGCTACAAGCGTTGCAGGAAAAAGGCTTTACGCGCCCAACAGTGATCCAGGCTGCTGCAATTCCGCCCGCGCTGGAGGGCCGTGACGTTCTGGGTTCGGCACCTACAGGGACCGGGAAAACCGCCGCGTATCTGTTACCGGCGTTGCAGCACCTCCTTGATTTTCCGCGTAAGAAATCTGGCCCGCCACGCATCCTGATTGTGACCCCGACCCGCGAACTGGCGATGCAGGTCGCCGATCATGCGCGTGAGCTGGCGAAACATACCCATCTGGACATCGCCACCATCACCGGCGGCGTGGCCTATATGAACCATGCCGAAGTGTTCAGCGAAAACCAGGACATCGTGGTCGCCACCACCGGCCGTCTGCTGCAGTACATCAAAGAAGAGAACTTTGACTGCCGCGCAGTAGAAACCCTGGTGCTGGATGAAGCGGACCGCATGCTCGATATGGGCTTTGCCCAGGATATCGAAACCATCGCGGCTGAAACGCGCTGGCGCAAGCAAACCCTGCTGTTCTCTGCCACGCTGGAAGGCGACAATATCCGTGACTTCGCCGAGCGTCTGCTGAACGATCCGGTTGAGCTGGAAGCGGACCCAAGCCGCCGTGAGCGCAAAAAGATCCAGCAGTGGTACTACCGCGCTGACGATCTCCAGCATAAGACCAAATTACTGATCCATCTGCTGAAACAGCCGGATGTGACGCGCAGCATCGTGTTCGTGCGTAAGCGTGAACGTCTGCATGAGCTGGTGAGCTGGCTGCACGAAGCGGGGATTCGTAGCAGCTATCTTGAAGGCGAAATGGTGCAGGCGAAGCGTAACGAAGCGATTAAACGTCTGAGTGAAGGCCGCGTTAACGTGCTGGTTGCGACGGATATCGCCGCGCGCGGCATTGACGTTGAAGATGTCAGTCACGTCTTCAACTATGACATGACGCGCACCGCTGATACCTATCTGCACCGCATCGGGCGTACCGGTCGTGCGGGCCGTAAAGGTATCGCCATCTCACTGGTTGAAGCGCACGATTTCGTGCTGCTGGGCAAAATCACCCGCTATGTTAACGAGCCGATCAAAGCGCGCGTGATTGATGAGCTGCGTCCTGAGACGCGGGCGCCAAGTGCCAAAACGACCGGCAAACCGTCGAAAAAGGTTCTGGCGAAGCGTGCAGAGCAGAAAGCCAGTGAAACAGAAAAACCGCGTGTGAAAAAACGCCATCGTGATGCCAAAAATGTCGGCAAACGCCGCAAGGCAAGCGGCAGTACGCCAGCTAACGAGAATGCGGAATAAATCATCGCAGCTATAAAAAAATCGCCTCACAGGAGGCGATTTTTTTTATCTGATAATCAGTAACAGCCCTTTCACAAACTTTTGTCTGCCAGAGCGCTTTCTTCATGACACTGTCATCAGCGTGCCGGGCAGTCAGCTGCTTATCTTATTCATAATATTAATAAAAATTGCTGTGTGCGCTTTGCGCTAATTTTCAGCAACCGATAACTCAGGCTGCTTAAAGACTTTCAGTAAAGGTACGGGTAATGACGTCGCGCTGCTGCTCAGGCGTCAGTGAGTTAAAACGCACGGCATAGCCTGAAACACGGATAGTCAGCTGCGGATAGTTTTCAGGATGTTTAACTGCATCTTCCAGCGTTTCGCGACGCAGAACGTTGACGTTCAGATGCTGTCCACCTTCAACACGTACCTGAGGTTTGATTTCAACCGGCACTTCACGGTAAGCGAATTCGCCCAGTTCGCTGATGGCAACAACCTGATCTTCTTCGTAGCCCGCTTTTGCACACAGGCAACGCGCTTCGGCTTTCTCTTCGTCCAGCAGCCAGAAGGAGTTCAGTAGTTGTGAATTGTTTGATTGAGTGATCTGGATACCAGTGATCATGATTGCGTCTCCCGGGTAATACGTGGATAAATCAAATTTGAGGCCCCGGTATATCACCTTTGATTTCGGACAGTTTTGACCTGTATCAATATTAATCAGGCATTCCGGCCGCTTTTAAGCTAACCCATTGATCTCAATATCCCTGCCACCTAAACTTAATTTGCATTATTCAAATTATTTTTGCCTTCAGGTCAGCGGCAGGAACCGCTAAGCTTATGTCACTAACGTTAAGGGAGTTAAACATGGCTGAAAAGCTGACCTGGCACGACGTGCTGGCTGAAGAGAAAGAGAAACCCTATTTTATCGAGACGCTGAAGCAGGTCGCCGATCAACGCGCCGCAGGTGTCACGGTCTATCCGCCGCAGAAAGATGTGTTCAACGCCTTTCGCCTGACGGAACTGGGCGACGTCAACGTCGTGATACTCGGTCAGGATCCCTATCACGGGCCTCATCAGGCGCACGGCCTGGCCTTCTCGGTATTGCCCGGCGTCCAGGTGCCGCCCTCGCTGCAAAATATCTACAAAGAGCTGATGCAGGATATTCCAGGCTTTCAGAAGCCCAGTCACGGCTTTCTTGAGAGCTGGGCAAAACAGGGCGTGATGTTGCTGAACACCGTGTTGACAGTTGAGGCGGGCAAAGCGCATTCCCATGCGCGATTTGGCTGGGAGACCTTTACGGATAATGTGATTGCGGCGATTAACCAGCACTGTGAAGGGGTGATTTTTCTGCTGTGGGGTTCACATGCGCAGAAGAAAGGCAGCATTATCGATCGCCAGCGCCATCACGTGTTGCAGGCACCGCATCCCTCGCCGCTCTCCGCGCACCGTGGCTTTTTCGGCTGCAAACACTTTTCAACAACCAATGAGCTGCTGAGCGCTGCCGGTAAAAAGCCGGTGGACTGGACGCCGGTTTTACCAGACTAACGCCAGAAAGCACACGGCCGCGTCAGTGCGCGGCCGTGTAACGGGATTCAGGCGTTGAATCAGCTTTTCGCTTTGGAAACCGCAACCATCGCCGGGCGCAGCAGGCGACCATTCAGCGTATAGCCACGCTGCATGACCAGCATGACATGGTTTGGCTCAAAATCTTCAGACTCCATCATCGACATCGCCTGATGCACTTCCGGGTTAAACGGCACGCCGGTTTCGCCGACCACTTCAACACCAAATTTACGCACGGCGCCCAGCAGGCCTTTCAGGGTCAGTTCAATCCCTTCAATCATCGAAGCCAGCTGTGGGTCCTCTTTGTTCGCCACTTCCAGCGCACGTTCGAGGCTGTCGATCACCGGCAGCAGTTCGTTGGCAAACTTCTCAAGCGCAAATTTGTGCGCCTTCTCAACGTCCATCTCGGCACGACGACGAATGTTCTCAATCTCTGCCTGCGCACGCAGCTGGGCATCGCGCACACCGGTCTGAGACTGCGCTAATTCAGCTTCGAGCTGAGCAATACGCTCATCACGCGGATCCACCTCTGCCGCTGTCTCCGCTTCCTGAGGTTGCTGCTGATCCTGCTGAATTTCGTCTGAGACTTGCTCGTTTGGGGTGTTCTGTTCTTTACTACTCATGAATTTCTCCGCGTTTTGCACATTCATTTCGCTGGTTGGCTTATTATGGGGATTGGTATGACGGATTCAAGGGAACCTATCACATTGCCTTACCGTTTTGGCTTATAAGGAACACCGACCAGATGAACAAACACTTTAACTGCATTGGTATTGTGGGTCATCCGCGCCATCCCACCGCGTTAACCACGCATGAGATGCTCTGGCGCTGGCTGACAGCCAAAGGTTATCAAGTGATCGTTGAGAAGCAAATTGCGCAGGAGCTGTCGCTTCACGACGTGCAGACGGGCACGCTGGCGGAGATTGGTCAGCAGGCCGATTTAGCGGTCGTGGTGGGCGGTGATGGCAATATGCTGGGTGCAGCGCGGGTGCTGGCGCGCTACGACATTAAAGTGATTGGGATTAACCGCGGTAATCTCGGCTTTCTCACCGATCTTGATCCAGACAATGCGCAGCAGCAGCTGGATGAGGTGCTACAGGGCAACTATTTCGTCGAGAGCCGCTTTCTGCTGGAAGCGCAGGTGTGCAAATCTGACTGCTCGCCGCGCATTGGCTCCGCTATCAACGAAGTGGTGCTGCATCCCGGCAAAGTCGCGCACATGATCGAATTTGAAGTCTACATCGATGAAGTGTTCGCCTTCTCCCAGCGATCAGATGGGCTGATTATCTCGACACCCACCGGCTCGACCGCTTATTCACTCTCTGCGGGCGGCCCGATTCTGACGCCGTCACTTGAAGCGATTGTGCTGGTGCCGATGTTCCCGCATACGCTGTCAGCGCGGCCACTGGTCATCAACAGCAGCAGTACCATCCGTTTGCGCTTTTCCTCACGCCGCAGCGATCTGGAAATCAGCTGTGACAGCCAGATTGCGCTGCCGATTCAGGAAGGCGAAGATGTACTGATTCGACGCAGCGCCAATCACCTGAACCTGATTCACCCCAAAAACTACAGCTATTTCAATACACTGAGTTCAAAACTGGGCTGGTCAAAAAAATTGTTCTGAAATGCGGCCTCCCCTCTTTACTGGATAAAAAACCAGTTTATACTGTATGAAAAACCATATGTGTTTATTCATACAGGTGAACCTATGCTGGCCCAACTGACCATCAGTAATTTCGCTATCGTTCGTGAGCTCGACATTGATTTTCAACGCGGCATGACAGCAATCACTGGTGAGACCGGTGCCGGTAAGTCTATCGCGATTGATGCGCTGGGATTATGCCTGGGCGGTCGTGCTGATGCCGACATGGTGCGTCAGGGTGCCAGCCGGGCCGATCTTTGCGCCCGCTTCCAGCTTAAGTCCTCCCCTTCTGCTCAGCGCTGGCTGATAGATAATCATCTGGACGATGGCAACGAATGTCTGCTGCGCCGGGTTATCAGCGCTGACGGACGTTCCCGCGGCTTTATAAATGGCACGGCAGTGCCGCTCTCTCAGCTGCGCGATCTTGGCCAGTTACTGATTCAGATCCACGGCCAGCATGCCCATCAGCTTCTGCTCAAACCAGACCATCAGAAACATCTGCTGGATGCCTATGCCGGTCACGACGATCTGCTGCAGCAAATGCGCGCCAGCTATCAGACCTGGCATCAGAGCTGCCGCACCCTGGCGCTGCATCAGCAGCAGGCGCAGGAGCGCGAATCCCGTCGCGAGCTGTTGCAGTATCAGTTGAAAGAGCTGAACGACTTCGCTCCGCAGCAGGGTGAATATGAGCAGATCGACGAAGAGTACAAGCGTCTGGCCAACAGCGGACAGTTGCTGTCGACCAGCCAGCAGGCACTGCAACTGTTAGCAGACAGCGATGACAATAATCTCAACAGCCTGCTCTACAGCGCACGTGAGATGATTTCAGAACTGACCTCGCTGGATGAGAAGCTGAACGGCGTTCACAACCTGCTGGAAGAGGCGGCGATTCAGCTGAGCGAAGCCAGCGACGAACTGCGCCACTACTGCGACAGCCTCGATCTGGATCCTAACCGCCTGTACGAACTGGAACAGCGTATTTCGCGCCAGATCGCCTTAGCCCGTAAGCATCACGTCACCCCTGAAGGGCTGCCTGAACTGCATCAGCAACTGCTGGCGGAAGCGGAATTGCTGTCTCAGCAGGAGAGCGATCAGGAGAGCCTGCAATTACTGGTGGGTGAACACTATCAGGCCGCGCTGCAAAGCGCAGAGCAGCTGCATCAGCAGCGCAGCGACTATGCCGATGAGTTGCAGTTGCTGATTACCCAGAGTATGCACCTGCTCTCGATGCCGCATGGCCAGTTTAAAATCGCGCTGACCTTTAATCCGGATCAGCTGACCGCAGACGGTGCGAGCCGCGTTGATTTCCAGGTCACGACTAACCCAGGTCAGCCACTGCAGCCGCTGGGCAAAGTCGCTTCGGGCGGTGAACTGTCACGTATCGCTCTGGCGATTCAGGTCATCACCGCGAAGAAAATGGAAACGCCGGCGATGATTTTCGATGAAGTGGATGTCGGGATCAGCGGCCCGACCGCCGCTGTGGTCGGTAAACTGTTGCGCCAGCTGGGCGAATCAACCCAGGTAATGTGCGTAACCCACCTGCCGCAGGTTGCCGGTTGTGGTCATCAGCATTTTTATGTCAGCAAAGAGACCGATGGTGCGATGACCGAGACCCATATGCAGCCGCTGGACAAGCGTGCACGTCTGCAGGAACTGGCACGACTGCTGGGTGGCAGCGAGGTCACACGCAACACCCTGGCCAACGCAAAAGAACTTTTAGCCGCATAGCAGCGCACTTTTTTAACCGGCTGGGGTCATAAGCTTGCTCTGTAGAGGTTTCCAATAGCGAAAAGGTTTATTATCATCGGCACTTATGTCGCCAAAGTAATAAAGCCTGCCGCAGGCAGAGTTCAGATTTTGATGGCAAGAAAACCGCCTGTAAAAGGCGTTTGGCCCCGGAAAAGGAATGTATAGATGCGCTGTAAAACGCTGACTGCCGCGGCAGTAGTAATGTTGATGATGACCGCCGGATGTTCCACCTTAGAGCGCGTGGTCTATCGTCCTGATATCAACCAGGGTAACTATCTGGTAGCTAACGACGTAGCCAAGATCCATACCGGTATGACACAGCAACAGGTGGCTTACACCCTCGGTACGCCGATGATGAAAGACCCGTTTGGCAGCAACGTATGGTATTACGTGTTCCGTCAGGAGCCAGGTCATGAGCGCGTGAAGCAGCAGACGCTGACACTGAACTTTGATGGTAACGGTGTTCTGACTAACATCGACAATAAGCAGAATCTGGCCAGAAACAGCGACTGATTGAACCTAAGACCGTTTAAACGACAGACAGCAAAAAGGCGCACTGAGCGCCTTTTTTTATGCCTGCTATCCACTGAGCCTGAAGGGATAGCGACTTATTTTTTGCTTTCTGCCGCTCGCTCTGCGCGCTGACGGCGCAGCTCTTTGGGATCGGCAATCAGCGGACGATAGATCTCAATACGATCGCCCTCATTAACCTCATCACCCAGCTTCACTGGTCGACTGTAGATGCCGACTTTGTTACTGGTGAGGTCAATCTCCCGACGCAGTTCCAGTAGCCCTGACTTTTGGATGGCCTGCTCTACCGTGCTGCCCTGCTCCACTTTCACGTAAAGCTGATACTGTTTTTCAGGTAAGGCGTAGACCACCTCAACGGAGATCTCAGGCACTGTAGACCTCTTTGGCACGCTGAGTGAAAGCCTGCACCATGCTGTTAGCAAGCTCTTTGAAGATACGTCCAAAGGCCATCTCTACCAGCATGTTGGTGAATTCAAACTCCAGGCTTAATTCAACCTTGCAGGCGTCATCGCCCAGCGAGACGAACTTCCAGCCGCCGGTCAGCTTGCGGAACGGTCCATCAACCAGTTGCATATGGATGCTCTGGTTATCTGTCAGGGTATTGCGGGTGGTAAATGTCTTGCTGATGCCCGCTTTCGACACATCCACGGACGCAGTCATCTGATTATCTGACGCATCCAGCACGCGGCTTCCGGTGCAACCCGGCAGGAATTGCGGATAGGCATCCACATCATTTACAAGTTTGTACATCTGCCCGGCACTAAACGGGACCAGCGCCGAACGACTAATCTGAGCCATAATGGTTCCTGTTCATCACGAAACCGCTGAATAATAGCATTTTCAGCGATTAAACAAAAATGTCCCCGAGTGAGGGTGTGCTAGAATATCCCGTTTCCTGCCGCCCCGCTGGACTGGGGATGCGATAACCGACTAAGTGATGTAAAATACGCCGCACTATGACAAAGAAAAAAGCACACAAACCCGGTTCTGCCACTGTTGCCATGAACAAACGCGCCCGTCACGAGTACTTCATTGAAGAGGAGTACGAAGCGGGATTGTCGTTACAAGGATGGGAAGTTAAGTCACTTCGTGCTGGTAAAGCCAACATCAGCGACAGCTATATTCTGCTGCGCGATGGCGAAGCCTTTCTGTTCGGTTCAACCTTTCAACCCTTAGCCGTTGCCTCCAGTCACGTGGTCTGTGACCCAACGCGCAGCCGTAAGCTGCTGCTGAAGCAACGTGAACTCGACTCCCTGTATGGCCGCGTCAACCGCGAAGGCTACACCATCGTGGCGCTGTCGTTGTACTGGAAGAACGCCTGGTGCAAACTGAAGATTGGTGTTGCACGCGGTAAAAAAGAGCACGACAAGCGCGATGATATCAAAGACCGCGAATGGCAATTAGACAAAGCACGTATCATGAAGAATTCAAAGCGTTAAGCACTGGATTTTGAGTTGTTTTGTTGTTAGTATTTGAAGTTCTGGGGCTGATTCTGGACTCGACGGGATTGTGAAGCCTTAGGAGCATGCCGAGGGGCGGTTTGCCTCGTAAAAAGCCGCAAAAAAATAGTCGCAAACGACGAAAACTACGCACTAGCAGCTTAATAACCTGCTTAGAGCCTTCTCTCCCTAGCTTCCGCTCTTAAGACGGGGATCAAGAGAAGTCAAACCCAAAAGAGATCGCGTGGATGCCTTGCCTGGGGTTGAAGCGTTAAATCCAATCAGGCTAGTCTGTTAGTGGCGTGTCTGTTCGCAGCTAACCGGCGAATGTAAAAACTGACTAAGCATGTAGTGCCGACGGTGTAGTAATTTCGGACGCGGGTTCAACTCCCGCCAGCTCCACCAAAATTCTTCAAAGATGGTTCCAGTGCCATCCGCAGAAGTCCTGAAAGCCCGCACGGCACAAGCCCTGCGGGCTTTTTTGTGTCTGTAATCTTCCGAGACGATCCGCCTGAATCCAGAGATAATTGGTACACGTTTAGGTACACGCTATAATGTGTACCTAAAAACGTGTACCAATTATGGACGGAAACCAGTCATGGCGCGGATGACACGCCCCCTCACCAATAACGAAATCCTCAAAGCTAAGCCTCAAGAAAAAGACTTCACGCTACATGACGGGGATGGGCTATTCCTACTCATCAAAACGTCTGGTAAGAAGCTATGGCGTTTTCGCTACCAGCGACCAAATAGTAGTAGCCGCACAAATCTGAGCCTAGGCTCTTACCCTGCCCTGACGCTCGCTATAGCACGCCAGATGCGTGACCAGTATCTGTCGCTACTTGCGCAAGGGATCGACCCGCAAAAACAGCAAGAGGAAGTTTCAGAGCAACGACAAATTGAGCTGGATAGCATTTTTTTAGTTGTGGCCGGAAGGTGGTTCCAGCTCAAAAGCAAAAACGTCACTGAGGATTACGCGAAGGATATTTGGCGATCGCTGGAAAAGGATGTCTTTCCCGCTATTGGTGAAATTCCTGTCCAACTACTTAAAGCTAGAACGATAGTAGAATCGCTTGAGCCTATTAAAGCGCGCGGAGCGCTTGAGACAGTTCGCCGTCTTGTTCAGCGTATTAACGAGATCATGATTTATGCGGTCAACACAGGGTTGATCGATGCAAATCCCGCTTCTGGCGTTGGTATGGCTTTCGAAAGGCCAAAAAAACAAAACATGCCAACTTTGCGACCGGAAGAACTGCCAAAGCTAATGCGTTCTCTAGTCATGTCAAACCTCTCTATTCCGACTCGCTGCCTAATTGAATGGCAACTCCTGACGCTCGTTCGCCCTTCAGAGGCTTCTGGCGCTCGATGGGCAGAGATCGACTTTGATAACCGACTTTGGACAATCCCCGCTGAACGGATGAAAGCAAAACGTACGCATCTAATCCCCCTGTCCGACCAAGCACTAACAGTACTAAAGGTAATGAGGTCAATCAGTGCAAATCGAGAATTTATTTTTCCTAGTAGAAACGACCCTAAGCAGCCAATGAACAGTCAAACAGCAAATGCTGCTTTAAAACGTATAGGCTATAGAGGTAAGCTTGTAGCCCACGGGCTACGCTCAATAGCAAGTACTGCGCTAAATGAAGCTGAATTTAATGCTGATGTAATAGAAGCAGCACTAGCCCATAAAATTTCTAACGAGATACGTAGTGCTTACAATAGATCGACTTATCTTGAACAAAGAAAAATTTTAATGAATTGGTGGGGAGAATTTGTTTATCAAACCTCCAAATGCTCTTAAAGGAATGCTTATGAAACTTAATGCTGATAGAGAAAAATTATTTTCAAACCCCGAAGCAGGAAGGCTGTTCAACCTGCTAAATCAATTGAATGAAGAAGGTAAGCTTCATTTGATGGAGTCCGAGTTATATTATGACTTTCCTTTATATAAAGACGATGAAGATAAATTAGTTATATCTCCCTTGATGTTGGTTTCAAGATTATATGGTGTAATCATATTTTTTCTTTCTAACTGTCATGAAAGAGATGCTCTCGAAACATTGCAGAAAAATGATCTTTCATTGGAAAACATATATAGCCAAATATATTCTAGGCTTCTCAAGCAAAAAAACCTTCGGAAAAATCGAAGAGATTTAAAAATTTCTGTTGAGTCGGCTATTTTTGCGCCATATGTTAATCCTGAATATTCCTATGACACAGAAAGCGAAGTAATTATATCAAAGGCGTCATTAGAAAAATTTATTGAACAGTTTGAAGATCCTATTGATGATGACATATATAGTGAGACAGCGTCTACGATCGAAGGTGGCAAAGGATTAATTCGTGTTAAAACTAGAGATATTGAAGGCTTTTCATCACAATCAAAAGTACAAATAGTAAATAGGCTAGAGTCTTCGATAGCTCGATTTGACAGCAATCAATTAGGTAGTTGCGTCAATGAGGTTGAAGGTATTGAAAGAATTAGGGGGCTTGCAGGATCAGGTAAAACTGTAGTTCTTGCTATGAAGGTTGCAATTACTCACTTACGTCACCGTGATAAAAAAATATTATACACATTCAGCACGAAAGCTCTATATCAGCATGTTAAAAGATTAATTACCCGTTTCTATAGACAGTTCGATGACTTAGATCCTGATTTCGAAAATAGCATACATATTTTGCATGCATGGGGAGGCGGAAGTGCCGCTGGAGTATATTATAATGCTTGCCTAAATAATTCAGCACCAGTCCTTAACTTTGCTGAAGCTTATCGAGCCAATCCAAAAGAGCCTTTTTCGTACGCTTGCAAAAACTTAATAGATAATTACTCAATAAAAGAAACTTACGATTATGTCTTTGTTGATGAAGCACAAGATTTTGATAGCAACTTTTTACAGCTCTGCTTGAAATTAGCAAAAGAAGACAAAATGGTTTTTGGCTTAGATGTCTTCCAAAACATATTTCAAACATCCGCCCCTTCCATTGAAGAGATTTTAGGTGAAGGCAAAAGTCTTAGTTTAGATAAATTCCTTAATAGCTGTTATAGAACTCCCTGTGCAACACTTGTATGCGCGCATGCTATTGGTTTAGGTATTTACAGAAGACCCGTGCAAGCGATTAAAACACCTGAGGACTGGGAAAATCTTGGCTATAAACTTAATGGAGCTTATGGTGATAGATTTACATCAAATCAAGAAATTTCAGTTTATCGTGATATAGAAACCTCCCCGTCATTATATGATGAAGATAAAGAGAAATTAATTATCACTCAGCATCATGAAAACATTCTTCTCGAATGTGAATGGGTTGCTGAAAAAATCAATAACGACATTGTAAATGAAGGGCTAAATGCTTCCGATATTTTAATAATTTGCGCTGACGATAGACATTTTAAAAATTACTATAATCAAATATCCCGCTATCTTTCACAATATTCTATTGATGTTAATAATGTCAATGCGGATAAGTTCAACATCAGCGACTTTTCCGTAGATAATAAAGTTACATACTCAACAATCCACAAAGCAAAAGGAAATGAGGGATATAGTGTTTATATAGTCGGCAGCGAAAGTCTTTATCACAACCCTAATGTAAAAAATAGAAACTTGCTTTTCACTGCTATGACAAGGACTAAAGGATGGCTTGTAATGACAGGAATTGGCGTTCCTGCACTTGAGCTATTTGATGAAATACAAGATGCTAAATCACGCATCCCTTATCTTCAATTTAATTATCCATCTGGTGAAGAACTTCACAAAATTGAGATAGACTTACAAAGATTTGTGCACAATGAAGAAGCTGAAGATTTCAAAAAGCTCTTGGACTTACATGGCGCCGAGGGATTAAAAGCTATGATAAGAGAATTTGAAGCTAAAAAGGTGAAAAAATGACAATTCATCCAGCTACTTTTAATTCATCTAGCAAAGAATCCATTAACCTTGTTAGAAACATGATGATGTTGGGAAATTATAACAATGATATTTTTTACCCTAACAACATGCCTAGCGAACTGAGGCCACTTCCTTACGAAAAAGCTTGGGAAAAATGCACCATAAGTAATTGGTTTAATATACAACTTGAAGACGGATCATTACTTATTTACAAAAAAGATAGCTATATCTATATGATGACCCCTGTAAAAACCCTTTCATACGAAGAATATTTAGAAAGCTATTACCCCCAAGATGAATGGGGTGATGCAGATGAATTCAAGGTAATGATTTCTCAAGAGTATGATAACTATATTGATACGCACACTAAGAACTTCCCACCATTGCCAGTGCGGTATGATATTGATGAGGAGCATTATTGTGAGCATTCTCACCCATATTGTCATTTTCATTTTGGAATCGAAAATGAAGGTCGAGTAGCCACTCAAAAAATATTGACCCCCCTTTCTTTCACAGCCTTCATCTTACGTTCCTTTTATCCTAAGCAATGGAAAAAATATTCAGAATCCGATTTAATAACTGAACACTTGAGACATTTTAAAGGAAACTTAGGTGTATCACCGCCTAACTACTGGAAAGGATATGAAAAAGATTTGTTATACATAGGATAGGTAAGGGTCAGACTTGCGCGCAATGCTATCCCCGCCACGCCTGCCCGCTTTATGCACCGCTTTTCATGCAGGTGCATGATGCGGGCAGAGCCTCGGCCGTTGTGGCCTGAATGGGAGAAAGCGGTACATGATTTTGCATGCAGATCCATGCACGCTATGCATGCACGGCTCTTTACAAAGCGGCTCGCCAGAAAAAAGGATTCAGTAAGACAAAGACAGGAATAAAAAAGCCGCTGGTTATGCAGCGGCAGTGTGAGGGATTAATGAATCTGGCGGAATGCAGAACCATAACGGCCCAGCGTCTGGCGTTCTCTTGCTGGTTCCGGTGATAGTACCGGTATTTTTTCCGGCTGTGGCGGTGCGGTGATCACCTTTGTGATGCTCTCATTCGTCTTGAAAGTACAGGAGCAGTCGAGGTTAGTGCACTGGTGATAACGCTCTTTTACCTGCTCTGACATATAGCGGCTCGATTTGGTATGTGCCGCGCTTTTGCAGTAGGGACAGTGCATCATTTCTGGCTGCCTTCCTGAAGTTTTGCACGCTGCGCCCGGATTGATTCAGCCAGCTTCTGGCGGCGCATAGGATGGCGGTAAAGCTCCATATCAATGCCCGTAAGCGGCGGGCGATACAGACCAATATTCTCCAGCAGCGGAGCCTCATTTAGTATGCTGTCTGGCAGAGCAGCAGCCGCCCGCGTCAGCGCTTCACCGACCAGATAAGCCACGTCCTTAATACTATCCCGGTCGTCTCCGGCAAACGTCGGGGAAAGCTCTTCACGACGGAGACGCAGCTTAATGGCCCACAGCAGCGACGGACTTACGTTACGCAGGGCTGACTGCCAGTGCGCATCCGCGAACCCTGTAAAAGCCTCCTGGTGCGATTCAACATACTCTTTACCACTGCCGCAGCATTTCAGCATCGCCTCCTGCTTATCCAACACCAGCTCTTTAAGCAGCCCGCCGAACTCATCGGCCAGTTCACGGCTGGCGATGCGCTGAGAATGTTCGGCGCGCAGCTCGTCGGTGAGATTGCCTCGCAGGTTGCGAAAGCTCGTGCGCCAGTTGCTCTCGGCTTCTTTCCCTGCCTCGATGGCTGACTGCTGTTCTTTTTCACAGCGGGCGATATCGGCGCAGATGCCGTTATAGGCTTTCATCCTTTCGGTATGTTCAGCGTGAGCTTTCTCGAAGCGTTCCAGTGATGCAGGTTTCTGTTCCGGGGTGGTCATGATTGTCTCTCATCGTCTGTAAAGGATGAGGCCATTCTGTCGTGTACCACAGGACAGCGCATTTCATTGCTTTCCGCCTGTCGATGAACAAACAAGGGCATAACCGGTAGGGGATGCACCTTAACTGATAATATTTCTTGTATAACTGTTCACTAGTATTCACTGAGATAAAAAAGTTAATAAATACAGTAGATAAAGCAGTTAACACTTTAAAATTAAGTCTTCACTGAGTATTCACCTGTGTTCACACAGTCTCAAATAACACCTTTTTTCTGGCGAGCCTTTTTCAGATTTTAATCCTATTAATAAAAGCTTTTTAATCGCTGAAAGCTCTTAAAAGGCAAACGTTGGCAAACGTTGGCAAACAAAGGCAAACAGGAGGTAAGAGAAGTGCTATTTGCTCATTTTTCAGCAATAAGGGGGTTGTTTACTTCACCAGAAATATAACCAGAATAGGGAGTTACCTGAAGATACCACCGGAAGCGGACAGCACCGACCGGACTCATAATGAGGTAACACCATGCACGCAGTTTCATCCGTACCAGCCCCTGCCATTCCCGTAATCCGTGATGCCGTTTACCCGCGCGACCGCTTTATGCGCCTGCCGGAAGTCATCAGCACCTGCGGCCTGTCACGTTCGACCATTTACGATTTAATCAGCCGGGAGCAGTTCCCCTCTCAGATTTCGCTTGGCGGTAAAAACGTCGCCTGGCTGGCGTCAGAGATTGACGGCTGGATGCAGGCCCGCATCGCACAGCGTGCCGGAGGTGCGGCTTGATTATGCTCAATTTCGGCACAAAAAACTTTCCGCTAACCCGCGAAGAAGCCGCCTTTGTCGCGGAAAGTCTGACGGCAGCGGTCAGCGGCAAACCCGCCACGACACCGGCTTTTAACAGCGGGATTCACGGCCATATTTCCGTGCTGAGTCAGAAAGCGAAGCCTGCAAAGCGAAGCGCAAAGAAAGAGGACGATGAATTCCGATCAAATCCGCCGCAATCCGATCACGTCCTGACCGGTTGCTGAGGAAATAGCCCCGATGTTTAAAAAAAGGCTTTTCTCTGGCGAGCGGCCGTTATACAGTTTTTGTGCTGCCGCAAAATCGGCAGCCGGGCGTAGGAACCCGAGTTACTTATTGGCGACACAACACGCGCCATGCGTGTTTTTTTACGTCGTTGCCTCAGTGCGCCATTTTTCAGCGCAGCGGTTCTTATTCCGTTGCGTCGTCAAAATAATGGTGGCTCAGGCGGGGCAGCCTTCGGGCTGGCCGGTTTCCAATAAGGCCGGTATTCCTACCCCCGTCTGGGCTACCACCCATGAGCGTAGGAACTCCGGTGGTAGCAGTAACCGCTACTTATTGGAGATTGTCCTCATGACAACGGCCCTTACTGCCGCTCACCCCGAATTCACCTTTATTTTTGCCGCCGTGCGACGCAACGATGCCGCCGCCCTTCCCTGCATGCTGCGTACCGTGGCAGGCGATGAACGCAGCGCCCGCGCCAGCCTCGCCCGTGATTACGTCCTGTCCTTTGCCGGTCGTCTGCCGGTTAAGGCGGTGACGGCATGAACACCCTTTCTCAACACCTGAATAACCATGACACCTACCCTATTCCCCACGCTGACTATCTGCGTCTGCTGCACGCGCACACGGTCGGCGTGACCGTACTCGATATGTTCGACTCGGTGAACTGCCTGAGCGCGCGCGGCTGCGTCCCGGACGGCGCGGCGCTTGCCTCGGTCGTCGCCCTGCTCACCGACCAGCTCGGTAAAGTTGTTGAAACCTGTGAATCCCGCATGTTAGCCACGGAGGCCCACCATGATGACCGCTAATCACTCCTGCCTGCCCGTTGAGGTACGCACCGCCGTTTACCGCCGCGCGCTGGCGCAGGGCTATCTGAATGCCTGCAAAAACCTCGGCATTACCGTGTCAGCCACGCTCGATGAGCTTCAGATGACCATCGCCCTTGAGCTGGAAAGCTTTTATGTGCGCCGTCACGGCCCTGATGCGGGCATGGAAATGGCCTGCACCATGCTGGGCGATATGGTTGAGCCTGACCTGCTGACCGCACCGCCGCGGCTGACGCAGCTCGGCGTCACCATGATGGATGAGCTGTTCCGCAGCCAGCTTGCGGCCGCCAGCTGCATCACGCTGCACTGAGGGAGAACATGCACATGAAACATATCGTCTCTGACACCGTAAAGGCGGCCACCGGATTCTGGCCGCAGCTTCTGCCTGCCCTCGGTATCAGCGTGCTCGCCGGGGGGCGACACGGTGCCTGCCCGGCGTGCGGCGGCAAAGACCGCTTCCGCTTCGACAATCAGGACGGGCGCGGAACGTGGCTCTGTAACCAGTGCGGGGCCGGTGACGGCCTTAACCTGGTGGAAAAGGCGCTCAGTATCAGCGCTAAAGAGGCCGCCATGAAGGTGGCCGGAATGCTCGGCACACTGCCGGAATCAGCCCCGGTTATGCATGATGAAGCCGCAGACAAAAGCCGCGCGCAGGCAGACGCCGCCGCACGGGCACAGGCACTTATCGCCGCCGCCGTCAGCCGCACCGACAACGCCTACCTTTCATCTAAAGGGCTACAGGGCACGCACGCGCTCACACTTGCTGATACTCTGCGCTGTGGTGGCGTCAGCTTTGCCGCCGGGGATGTACTTATCCCCCTGACAGGTGAAGACGGCATGGCCGTAAACGTGCAGCTCATCAGCGCCGCAGGCGACAAGCGCACCCTGCCCGGCGGGCAGGTGAAAGGCACGTACTGGCTGGCAGGCGAGCCGGATGGCAAAACGCTGTGGCTCACTGAAGGATATGCCACCGGCCTGACCGTGCACCGCCTGACCGGGCAGGCGGTATACGTGGCGCTGAGCGCCAACAACCTGCCCGCGCTGGCGAAACGGCTGCGTGAGTCACACCCTGATGCGATGATGCTGATTGCCGCCGACCGCGACGACAACGGCACCGGTCAGTTAAAGGCAGAGGAAGCGGCAAAAGCCTGTGGCGGGAAAACCGCACTGCCGCCGGTTACGGGTGACTGGAACGACGTGTGGCAGGCGCAGGCCGATATCGCCACGCTGGCGCAGCTCACCGCCTTCACGCAGCCGCAGCCACTCAGCCCGTTTGAATCCGTCAGCGAGGCTGACCTGAAGGCCATGAGCGCCAGCCAGAAAGCGGAGCTGCTGGTCGCCCACTACGGGGAGGCGCTGGCCGTGCCGCCGGTCGGGGAGGAAATCTGCCGCTATGAGAACGGCGCATGGCAGGTGATGGAGGCGAAGACGCTGCGCCGGGAAATCGCCGCACTGTTTCAGAAGGTACGCGCACCGTTCTCGGCCGCCGGTATCGGCAGCGTGCTGGACACGCTCAAGTTGATGGTGCCGCAGATGGGTGAACCGTCCCGCCGCCTGATTGGTTTCCGTAACGGCGTGTATGACACCACAACAGGCACCTTCGGCCCGCATCGCCGCGAAAACTGGCTGCGCACGGTCAACAGCGTGGACTACTCCGCGCCGCGTCCCGGCGAAAATCTCGCAGACCACGCACCGCACTTTTACCGCTGGTTAACGCGGGCTGCCGGACACAATCACGACAAGCAGGAGCGTATTCTCGCGGCGTTATTTATGGTGCTGGCAAACCGCTATGACTGGCAGATGTTTCTCGAAGTCACCGGCCCCGGCGGCAGCGGTAAAAGTGTCATGGCCTCGATAGCCACTCTGCTGGCCGGAAAAGACAACACCACGTCCGCAACCATCGACACGCTGGAATCTTCCCGCGAGCGCGCCAGCGTGGTGGGCTTCTCGCTGGTTATCCTGCCAGACCAGGAGAAATGGAGCGGCGACGGCGCGGGCATCAAGGCGATAACCGGCGGCGATGCGGTTGCCATCGATCCGAAATACCGCGATGCCTATTCAACCCATATCCCGGCCGTCATTCTGGCGGTGAACAACAATCCGATGCGCTTCAGCGATCGCAGCGGCGGCGTTTCGCGCCGCCGGGTTATCCTGACGTTCCCGGAAGTGATACCGGCAAAAGAGCGTGATCCGCAGTTGCTGGACAAAATCAGCACCGAGCTGGCCGTGATTGTTCGTCACCTGATGCAGCGCTTCTCATCACCAAACGAAGCGCGCGAACTGTTGCAGGCGCAGCAGACTTCCGGTGAGGCGCTGGATATCAAAAGACAGGCCGATCCGCTGGTTGATTTCTGTGGATACCTGATGCCGCTGAGCACGCCAAACGGGCTGTTTATTGGTAACGCCAATATTCGCCCGCTGAATCCGAAGCGCTATCTCTATCATGCGTATCTGTCCTTTATGGAGTCGCGCGGTCATCAGCACCCGCTGAGCCTTACGGCATTTGGGCAGGCAGTGCCGCAGACCCTAAAAGAATATGAGCGCGTGCTGCTTAAGCGCCGTACGAATAACGGCATACAAACTAACCTGACGTTGCATGAGGACAGCCAGACAGATTGGTTGCCCGCATGTAACGTCTGATAACCTCATTGCACGTAAACCGGCTTAGGCCGGTTTTTTATATTTGATGAAATTGTTGATATCAGCCAAGTTCCGTTAAGAGCGAGGAACAGAATTTATATTAAAAATTAATTGGCATTTTCATTCAATTACCATGAAGGATAACTAGGGTTTTTTCCTCTTAAAAGAGACACTTTGTCAATTATCTCAACAGAAGCAGTTCTATAATCCTCCTGCTGAAGTAGATGAACTGCATGATCTCTTAATTCTTGCAAAGTGGAAAAGCTGTTACTTTCGATGAGCCTTATAATTATCTTAATATACTTAAAGATTTGTTCAGAGGATTCGTTCGCGTTGACGTTAAGTTCGTAAAAATCTTTACCATCATGAACAAGCTTGTTTCTTACGTCAGTATATAACTCGTCATAAACCTCTAGGTTTTTCTTAAATTTGATTGGTGAGTTATTACATGTAAGTGCTGCAATGTAGGTCCTTTGCTTCCATCCTTTCCAGTTTGGGTCAATATTTGCAAGACCATCAAGTGCAAAGACTAGGTTTAGAAATTGTGATTCCGCGCCAATTGAATAAAAAGATTGCCTACATGCCCTAACTACGGAGCTAACTAATTTTGAAAGTTCATTTTCAACGACTCCATCGTAGACAGAAGATAAATATTGCAACCCAGGGTAATTCAAGCTGTCAACCTGAGGGCCGAGCCAATTATTACTCACGGCAAGGGGTCTTGATATTCCACTTATCTTAATTGGTTTAAGATGAGTCATCTCACAAGGAATGATTTCTACATCATAAAATCCGTCAGAGCGTTGACCTGCAGGGTTAGGGGTATATTCCATACGTGTAAACGAGCTGTGAGAAAATCTGACTAAGTCAAGTGCATATTCAGCTATAGACAAAAACATGTTTATAACATGGCTGTTATGATCAATGCTTGAATTAATTTTTAACAAATCAATATATGGTACGTCACAGTTAAACTGTATATACGAACCATCTTGCTCTGATAATCGATCATGTGGCTCTTCATCAAATTGTCTTCCGCAATAAAAAGTATACTTTCCTATTTTTATGGTTTCCTGAATGAAAATTTTCTCAATCGGCACAATAACTATGCACTCCATATTTTTATTTTCATCCTCTAATTCAGCTAATTCTAGATTAGAGTTTCTTGTTTTAGCCAGCTCTATTTGTACCCACTCAAAGCATATTGAGAAATCTTCTAGAATTTCGACACTGCTTTTTTGATAACTATCCTTGGTGTATTTAAATGTAATGCCGTCTCCTTCAGGATAGGCACTGGCCCAATATCCCATATCTCTCAACTTTTTCAGAGATGTTGAGATATCGTCCACTTTATTAATAAAATCATTTTTTCGCCATAAAACATTTCCAGTGTAGTTTTCGTACGGCGGTATTAAACGAGCTTTCATATAACTTCCTTATTATCCAAGAGGATGTGAATAAAATTTTTATCAGACTTATCTACAATAATATAAATTGAAATGAAAAATCTACTCAATAATTAACCGTTATGATTTGCTTGCGACGACTAAAACATGCCGATGGGTCGCATCCGCTCTTGACACAAAGCGGGCCATTGACAGCAGCAGCGCCTATTAACTTCACATTACGCATAATGGCTCAAGTCGCTTTTTGTGATCTTGGCTAAGGTGCTCATCAAAAGTGCACACTAGTATAAATCCCCCCTCAAATCATTCACCGGATAAGTGATTGAAATAATTACATAAAAACCATATGTGAACAGTGTGAATACTTTTCTTTAAAATGATTTTATTATGAATCACGCGCCAGGCATTCGTTATCCTCGCCGGGCTGCTCCCGGGTATGAGATCCAATAATTGGTACACGTTTAGGTACACTCAACAAATCTGAATTGGATAAAATATTATAATTTCATAAGGTTGAGAAACTATTTCAGATTCCGCCAGCTCATGAGAACCTACAAGATGAAAATCTTGCTGGCTTTTGTGTCTGCGATCCTACTTAAAACATACCCCTCGACTGACGCAATGCCCGCTTCATCGTCTGACTAACTTCATAAACTAACGAAACTAGCTAGCACCCTGCTGTGTGAGTTAATCCCCATAGTTAGTGACCTGAGTATATTATTTTAAAAACAAATAATGAATAATTCAGATAACGAAGATTTAGAGAAGCAGTGTTTATTTAAAGTAGATCTAGTCAAGGCACGTACCTGCCTGATTTAAAAAGGATGTCGTTCACACAGATGGAGTTGAATCATGGATGATGGGTTAAAAATAGTATTCTCTCCTGTCCAGCTTGCTGCTGCCCTTTCTGACAAGTCAGTCACCGAATCTGAGACAATGTCTAACCGTCTTATGGGCGGGCTGGGGCTGGTAATGGGAACGCTTGAGCTGGCCGGAGCAACTGCGCTTTGTATGGCACCCGAGCCTACAGGCTTAACTAAGGCGGCCTGCGTCGTTGTTGGTACGCACAGCATGGACAGTATTCATACCGCAGCAAATCAGGTTCTGAGCGGCAAGAATGTTCGTAGTGCAACATATCGTGCCGCCATTGAGATGGCAAAACAGTTTGGCGCTGATGAAGATACAGCATGGAAAGTAGGCCTGACCATAGATGTGGGCGTGCCAATAGCTTTTTCTCTTGGACTTGGCGCGGCGAGAATTGCTGCCGTTCGTGTTGGGCGAATCAAATTAATTGAGCATGAATCTGTCTCTGGATTAAAACCGGGCGGGCATACGCTTTTAAAGCATATTGGAAAATCACCCCAGGAACTTCATGAAAGAATTATCCAATCCAATGGGGTATTGGATCTATCTGGTTCGTTCTCGTCGCTGGAGATTGCCGAAGCAGCCATATCAAAGGCACTTCATCATAATCGGGAATGGATAAAACTATGGGCTGCAAATAAACCACGACATAACATGACGATAAGTTACGATGTGGGTAAAACCGTTGGTTATGTTGTTCAGAAAGGGAGCAACACTACGTATAAAGCAACTAAAATCAGAGTTGCGCTGAAGTATCAGACTTACAATAACAAACCTTATTATATAATTACTTCTTTTCCAGATAAGTGAGTTGATCATGAGCCGCGCACCTCTTGCCCCAAACTTAGATTTATGCATTGTGGGAACACTTAATCAGGACTTCGACGTTATCACTGGCGCTGATACGATGGATGGTGCCATTGATGTAGTCGTTGACGAAGCTTCTCCAGAAGAAAGATGTGATTTACGTAAAGAAATTACTGACTTTCTCAAGCTGTCGGAAGAAGAGATAAAGGAAGAGTTTTCTCAGCGCTGGCAAGATATTTCACCTGATTACGCCAGCAGTTTTTTGCTCTATTTCCTTGAAAGCATCAAAAGATACGATGAAAGATGATGTTGCGTGCGCGCCCATTCGTGAACTGATTGGTAGGTTTGTTGGTGGTGCACTTGCTGCCTTTTAAATGGGACGTTTATGGTGACAGGAATGGAACAAATAGCCTCTGTTAAGCTCATTGAGAAAAGCAAAGCCTCTGATTTCAAACAGGCAACCTCTGAAGTTATTGTTGGGGATAAACCGACAGGTTTCACCATTGACGGACAGGTGCTGGAAGCGGCTGTTAAGGTGGATAGTGACAGATATATTCTGTTCACGACTGATGATGTCATTTTCGATGAATCCCTTGCCGTCACGCTCATCAGTTTAAGTAAGGGAAAGCTTGAAAGCCTGCAGATTGGCAATGAATACTCATCCGGTTCTTTTGAACAGCTGTCTGTGCATGACGAACATATCCGCTTCAATTTCATCGGCCATTCTGCATGGGTGATAAAAGTGAATGGCAGCCCAAAGCTCCGTCTTCCTTTTGTTTCGGATACGCGTGGAGTTAAGCGTGCCTCGGGTCTAAAAACATACCTCTCTATTGATGCAAAGCCCTGCCGCACTATCTGACTGAACGCCT
Organism: Pantoea sp. K16; assembly: GCF_048452805.1. NCBI lineage: Bacteria > Pseudomonadati > Pseudomonadota > Gammaproteobacteria > Enterobacterales > Erwiniaceae > Pantoea > Pantoea sp. K16. The sequence goes on from NZ_JBLWNV010000010.1 coordinate 171,282, forward strand.
TAATGGATGGGATAGGTATAGGCCTGGCGATACAAATAATCTCTGTATCAGGCGTTTCGCTGGCAACAGATAACGCGCAGGCACTTTTCCAATCTGAAAGACCAGACCTTCTCATACTCCCTTCCGCCTCCCCACTCCCCCTTTACAGCCCCAACCCAAACACGAAATAATACCCCTCTACGCCGGGCCACAACGCCCTGCCAACGCTTAAACCCAAACTCAACTCTGCGGACAATTTATGAATAACGAAATCTCTCTCAAATACTATGATGTCGCAGATGAGTATGCGACGGAGTCCGCTAAGCCGGTGAGCGAAGCTGAACGTACCCCATTGGCACATTACTTCCAGCTGCTGATCACCCGTCTGATGAACAACGAAGAGATCAGTGAAGAGTCGCAGCAGGATATGGCGCGTGAAGCGGGTATCGATGAGCAGCGTATTGATGAAATTGCGGAGTTCCTGAACCGCTGGGGCAACGAGTAACAGACACTCACCGGCAGACGAGCTTTGCGCAGTCCGCCGGTTAATCTGCCTGACTCAACAACCTGATTCGACACAGCGCCGGTATCCCCGCAACAACGCCTAGTGCTGACAGCCACGTGTCTCACGTGGCTGATGTCCGTTCCCGGCTCTACCGACCCATCACTTCGTTTTTATCTGCCGCTACACACACTCCATCACACTCGCCTTCATCCGCCACAAAGCCCCTTTCCGCCGCTCACCCTGTGGCGCACCTGAAAATTATCATCCAGACTTATATAGTCTGCGCAGGCATTGTGTTTTACACTGCGCGCTGTAAAAAACTGAGTAGATTAAGCAGGCAAAAATGGCGATGAACGGAACAATCACAACCTGGTTTGAAGATAAAGGTTTTGGCTTTATCAAAGATGAAAACGGTGATAACCGCTATTTTCATGTGATTAAGGTCGCCAATCCTGATCTGATCAAGAAAGATGCGGCGGTGACGTTTGAACCCACCACCAACAACAAGGGCTTATCCGCCTATGCGGTGAAGGTCGCGCCGACCAGCAAATACATCTATATCGCAGGCGAGCGGCTCAAGATCACCTCGATTAAGTCTTATCTGGTCTACAACGAAGAAGTCCCGGTCGATGCCGGTGTCGATAAAGAGAACGCGGTGTTGTCAGTGGGTCTGTTGCTGAATAATATCCGGCCGAAAACTGACCCGAACGCCAATGAGATGCGCTCGCTGAAAAAGCTGGCGGTCACCACCTTCCAGGGTACGACACTGATCTTCTCCGAAGATGAGATCGACATTGAAAGCACGGTTAAAGTGCTTAAAGGTCTGAAGTAATCCCGCAGGCGGGCCGAAATTGTGTTGGCAGGATTTCGGCCTTCAGGCGACTGCCAGCCTGCTATTCAGGCACATTTCTCTGACACGAAATCCCCGCCCACAGGGCTGATACATGACAAAGCGTTGCTCTGGCGGATAAAACCGTCCTGCTCTCCCCTCTAATCCATTGTTTATGATAAAACAAAGGTCAAAAGCGCAGCTCATCAAGGTTCATCCCCACAAAGCGACTTTCCAGGGTAGAATTAGAAACTTTGTTCAGTCATTGCCAATGTTTTCCATCATCGCAAAGTGATACGAAAAGCGGGTGAAATAAGGTATAAAGCCGCATGAAAATCCCAAACAGAATCCAGCCCCTGGTCGATGACGGCCTGATTGACGATGTCCTGCAGCGGCTGAAAAGCGGCAAAGAAGCAGACGTCTATACCGTGCTATGCGGCGGCAAGGTGCAGTGCGCCAAAGTCTATAAAGAAGCGACCCAGCGTAGCTTCAAGCAGGCCGTGCAGTATCAGGAAGGCCGTAAAACCCGTAACAGCCGTAACGCCCGCGCCATGCAGAAAGGTACAAAGTTCGGCCGTAAGCAGCAGGAAGAGTCCTGGCAGACCGCCGAAGTAGATGCCCTGTTCCGCCTGGCGAACGCCGGTGTTCGCGTTCCACAGCCTTATCTCTGCATCGACGGTGTGTTACTGATGGAGCTGGTGACCGATGCCAATGGCTCGGTCGCGCCACGTCTCAGCGATGTCTCTCTGTCTGAAGAGCAGGCGGTGACGGATTTCCACACCATGATCCGCAACATCGTCCGTATGCTCTGTGCCGGTATCGTTCACGGTGACTTATCCGAGTTCAACGTACTGCTGGATGACCAGGGCCCGGTGATTATCGACCTGCCACAGGCGGTCGATGCGGCGGCCAATAACCATGCCGAGTCGATGTTTGAACGTGACGTAGACAACATCACCTCCTACTACGGTCAGTTCGCTCCGCAGCTGCTGAAGACGCGCTACGCCAAAGAGATCTGGCTGCTCTATGAAGATGGCAAGCTGACGCCGGAAACACCGCTTACCGGGAAGTTTGTGGAAGAGGAGCGCGTAGTCGATATGGATTCTCTGATGGATGAGATCATCACCGCAGAAGATGAATATTACGAGCGCCAGCGCGCCAGCCGTGAGCGCGACGAAGAGTAACTGCATCAATAAAAAAAGGCAGCGAGTCGCCTCGCTGCCTCTCACTTACCGCACTATCACAACGCCATCACCGCACGATGACCGTCAGCACAATCAGAGTTAAGCCGATGATCATCACGCCGACAAATACCGTATCGAGCCTGCCTTTTTTCATCTTCTCCTCCCTAGAACCACTGACCAAAGCGACGGATATAGAAACGCTTCATGCCCTGCGCCACCAGGCAGTAGCTGAATAGCGTCAGCACCAGCCACGGGAAATATTGCCATGGCAGTGGCACCAGACCGACCATCGCACCCAGCGGTGAGAACGGGATCAGGATGCCCAGAGCCATCACCGCCAGCGTAGTCAGCATCACCGGTAAGGTGGCGCGGCTCTGAATAAACGGAATCTTCCGGGTACGCAGCATATGCACTACCAGCGTCTGTGACAGCAGCCCCTCAATAAACCAGCCGGACTGGAACAGCGACTGCACGCCTGCATGGTTAGCGCCGAAAACAAACCACATCAGCGCAAAGGTGGTGACGTCAAAAATTGACGAGGTCGGACCCATCCACAGCATGAAACGCTTGATGTTGCCGGCATCCCATTTACGCGGCTTATTCAGAAACTCACGGTCAACCTTGTCCCACGGCAGCGCCAGCTGGGAAACGTCATACATCAGGTTCTGAATCAGCAGATGAATCGACAGCATCGGCAGAAACGGAATAAAGGCACTGGCCACCAGCAGCGAGAAAACGTTGCCGAAGTTGGAGCTGGCGGTCATGTTGAGATACTTGATGATGTTGCCAAAGGTCTCGCGTCCTTTGAGTACACCCTCATTCAGCACCTGTAAATCTTTCTCCAGCAGGATGATATCCGATGAGGCTTTCGCCACATCCGCCGCGCTGTCCACGGAAATCCCGGTGTCGGCTGCCCGCAGCGCAGGCGCGTCATTAATGCCATCGCCCAGGAACCCGACGGTGTGACCGTTCTGCTGCATCAGCCGCACCAGACGGGATTTCTGCAGCGGCGTCAGCTGAGCAAACAGGGTGCAGCGCTCGGCTTCCTGCGCCAGCTCATCATCGTTCATCGCCTCAATCTGATCGCCGGTCAGCATCGCCGGATCGGTCAGCCCGACATCGGCACAGACCCGCAGCGTCACCAGCGGATTGTCACCGGTCAGCACTTTCACCGTCACACCGCTGTCACGCAGGGCTTTAATCGCTTTGCCCGCGCTGGCTTTAGGCGGATCGCGGAAGGTCAGCATTCCCTGAATAATCAGATCGCGCTCATCACTGTCGCTGAGCGGCGCGTGTAGCTCGCCATCACGGGTTGCCACCAGCAGCACGCGATAGCCCTGCTGATGATAGTGTTCAGTCTGCGCCAGCAGCGCCGCACGCTGTGCCGCATCCAGTGCGACCACCGTGTCGCCCTGCCGCACGGCAATGCTCACTGCCAGCATCTCTTCCACTGCGCCTTTGCAGATCAGTTGTGAACGATGCTGAGTCAGATCTTCCACCAGCACTGACACCCGACGGCGGGTAAAATCAAATGGCAGCTCATCGATCAGCTGGAACTGGCTGCGCTGAGACTGTGAAATGACCTTGTCGCCCGCGCAGAGTAAGGCGCGATCCATCAGGTTTTTCGCGCCACTCTGGCTGCCGCTATTGAGCCATGCCAGCAGCAGCACCTGTGCATCTTCGTTGCCCCGCGCATCCAGATGATGCGCCAGCAGGATGGTGTCCTGGGTCAGCGTGCCGGTTTTATCAGTGCAGAGCACATCCATCGCGCCGAGGTTCTGAATGGCGTTGAGCTTTTTAACGATCACTTTTCGGCGTGACATCGCAATCGCGCCCTTAGCCAGGTTGGCGCTGACAATCATCGGCAGCATTTCCGGGGTCAGCCCGACCGCGACGGCCAGTGCAAACAGCGTGGCATCCATCCAGTCGCCTTTGGTGAAGCCGTTAATCAGCAGCACCACCGGGACCATCACCAGCATAAAGCGGATCAGCAGCTTGCTGACGCTGTTCACCCCGCGATCAAAGGCGGTCTGCGGACGGCTTCCGGTCAGCGATGAGGCCAGTGAGCCGAACCAGGTTTCGCCGCCCGTCGCTACCACGACTGCGCTGGCTGTGCCGCTGGCCACGCTGGTGCCCATCAGGCAGATATTCGGTGATGCCAGCCGCTCCTGGGCGGTCTGACCTTCGGCATCGATACCCGCATCGCAGCTCTGTTTTTCAACCGGCAGCGACTCGCCGGTCAGCACCGCTTCACTGATAAACAGATTACGTGAACTCAGCAGACGGACATCGGCAGGCACCTGATCGCCGGTGCTGAGCAGAATGATATCGCCCGGCACCAGTTCACTCATATCCACATCCTGGCGCTGCGCGGTTTCGCTGCCCGGCTCACGCCGCAGCACGGTGACCTGGCTGCGCACCAGTGACTTTAGTGCCTGCGCCGCACGGTTGGTGCGAAACTCCTGCCAGAAGCGCAGCAGCCCGCTCAGCATCACCATGGTGAAGATGATGATGACGCCGGAGAGATCGGTCTCCTGACCGGCGCGCAGCGGCAGAATATAGTCGGTAAACAGGCTCACCAGCGCCAGGACCAGTAATACGTAGATAAACGGGTTATTAAACGCCATCAGCAGCTGAATCAGCGCGGGTGGCGCTTTCTCATGCGCCACTTCATTACGGCCATACAAAGCCAGTCGTTTCGCCGCCTCAGCCTCAGTCAGACCCTGACGCTGACTGCGCAGGTTCGCCAGCGTCATATCAATGTGCTGGTCTGCCTGCTGCGCCACAGCAAACATTTTTTTACTTTTTTTATCATTACGGTTGCCGGATGAAGTGATCGCAACCTGTTCCAGTTTCATGTCGCTCATTTCGACATCTCCCTGATTTAAAGCAATAGTTGTCCTGCACGGGAAATAACGTGCATGGATAAAACCTGGCGTGGCCGGGTTATTTAATGGGGTGACTTTCAGAAACAGTCAGGTTATTCCGCCGGCGCGCTAAATAATGACGCGCGCAGGGTTACCTGACGCCGGTTATACGCGGCGTTTTAAAAGTCTGATATCAGCGATTGGGCGCAGCCTGGGCTACGCCAGACGGGGCGGAGGAAAAAGAGCGAATATAAACAGCAGCATAACGCGCACTCCTGGTGATGACAGGATTAAAAATAAGGAGCGCGATCGTTAATTAAAGCGGGGATCGCTGCTCGCCGGTTGGCAAGCAGCAGAGGAAACTCAGCTTGCCAGAATAAAGGTTAATCTCGGGTGACTGTCCAACTGAATTCTCCTGAAGTTATCTGCCGCCATTATAAAGAGAGGCCGGCGTCGGTAAAGCAATAACGTATTGAATAACGGTTTCGTTGAGGATTTGTTTCTGCTCAGGTTGCCGCTTCGGTAACAGCGTGGCGATCTTCTTATAACCTCCAGGTAATGCTTATAACCTTTTGGCATATGATTAGCCCATATTCGACTATTCTTCGCATCGGCCCTTTCGTAAACTCGCGTAACTTTTTAGAGGCAAGGAAATTTCATGAAAACTATAATTCCATCACTGCTGGCGCTGACGCTGGCTGCCGCCTTCACAGCCCAGGCCGCAACACCCAAAGATACGCTGGTGATTGCACAATCAACTGACGACGCAGACAGCTTCGACCCGGCCAAAGGGTTTGAACTGACCAGCGTTCAGGCTTTTACTAACATCTATCAGCGCCTGGTGCAGTCTGACCCGCAGAATCCGGTGGACCTGAAACCTACACTGGCCACCTCTTGGCAGCCCGGCAGCGACAATCGCAGCCTGACCTTTGAACTGCGCAAAGATGCGAAATTCTCTACCGGCAACCCGCTGCGTCCGGAAGATGTGATCTTCTCGCTGGGCCGCGTGGTGAAGCTGAACCTCGATCCCTCTTTCATCCTGACGCAGCTCGGCTGGACCAAAGATAACGTCGATGGCTTCCTGAAGAAAGTCGACGACAATCATGTGCAGATCAGCTGGACCGCCAACGTCAGCCCGACCTACGTCCTGAGCCTGCTCTCTGCCCCGGTTTCATCGATCATTGATGAAAAAACCGCGATGGCGAACCAGAAGAACGGCGATTTCGGTAACGCCTGGCTGGCCACCCACTCGGCGGGCAGCGGCCCGTATCAGATCCGCAAAGTGGTGATGCATCAGGTGGTGCTGCTCAGCGCTAACCCGACCTCACCAGCGGGCGCGCCAAAAATGAAGAACATCCTGATCAAAAACGTACCGGAACCGGCTGCGCGTCGTCTGCTGCTGGAACAGGGTGATGCCGATATCGCCCGTAACCTGGGTGCCGATCAGATTGCTGCACTGAACGGCAAACCGGGCGTGAAGACGGAAGCGATTCCCATGGCGTCGCTCTACTACATCCAGTTCAACATCGGCGCGAACGAGACGATGAAGAACCCGGCCTTCTGGGAAGCGGCACGCTACCTGTGGGATTACAAAGGCATCGCCAGTGAGCTGCTGAAAGGCCAGTTCGATGTGCATCAGAGCTTCCTGCCTAAGGGCTTCCTGGGCGCGATCAACGACACGCCATACAGCTACGATCCGGAAAAAGCCAAAGCGATTCTGAAGAAAGCGGGCCTGAACAACGTCACCTTCAAGCTCTCCACCAGCAACCAGCCGCCTTATCTGGATATCGCACAGGCGCTGCAGGGCAGCTTCGCCAAAGCGGGCGTAAAAGTGGAAGTGGTGCCGGGTCTGAGTTCCGAAGTGTCGACCAACGTGAAAGCGCATAAATATGAAGCGACGCTGAACGCCTGGGGCTCCGACTATTTCGATCCCAACACCAATGCCGCCTCGTTTGCTTACAACCCGGAAGATGGCAGCAAAACCATCGCCTTCCGTTCAGACTGGCACATTCCTGAGCTGAACAAGCAGGTGATTGCCGCGACGGCCGAGAGCGATCCGAAGAAACGTGTGGCGCTGTATGAAGCGATGCAGCGTGAAGTGATGAAGAACTCACCGTATGTGATTGGGATGCAGGCGAAGAACCTGATCGCCCTGCGCGACAACCTGAAAGGCTATGTGCAGGGCATTAACCCTGACATGGTGTATTACTCGCAGGTCACTAAGTAATGGCACAGTCTGTTCCTTCAGCCGGGTTCGCCCGGCTTTTTTGGCAGCGTGGCGGGCGCCTGATCGGTAGCGTACTGTCGCTGCTGGTCACGCTGCTTGGCCTGCTCGCCTTCACCTTTATGCTGTCGCATCTCTCGCCGATCGATCCGGTGCAGCAGATCGCCGGCGATCACGCCAGTGAAGCGACCTATGAGCAGGTGCGTCATGACCTGGGTCTCGACCAGCCGGTGCTGATGCAGTTCTGGCGCTACGTCGAACATCTGGCGCAGGGCGATCTGGGTGTCTCCCGCCTCACCAATCAGTCGGTGAGCGGCGACCTGATGACCACCTTCCCCGCCACCATCGAACTGGCGACCTGCGCGATGATCTTCGCGGTAGTGTTCGGTGTGACGCTGGCGCTGCTGGCCGCCTGGAAACCGGGCAGCTGGATCGATAATCTCGCCCGCTTTGTCTCGCTGCTGGGCTACTCGGTGCCGGTGTTCTGGCTCGGCCTGCTGGGCCTGCTGCTCTTTTATGCGGTGCTGCACTGGTCCGCCGGACCGGGACGGCTGGATGATATCTGGGTCTACACCCTGGAGCCGAAAACCGGCTTTGTGCTGATCGACAGCTGGCTATCGGGTGAACCGGAGATGTTCCGCAATGCGATTGCGCACCTCTGGCTGCCGGTGGTGATCCTCGGCCTGCTGGCGATGGCGGGCATTACCCGCCTGCTGCGTGCTGCGCTGCTGGAAGAGAGCAGCAAAGAGTATGTGGTGCTGGCGCGAGCTAAAGGCGCGGGTCGGGTGCGCATCCTGCTGCGCCATATCTTCCCCAACGTGCTGGGCACGCTGGTCACGGTGATCGCCCTCTCCTACGCTACGCTGCTGGAAGGCTCGGTGCTGACTGAAACCGTCTTCGCCTGGCCAGGTGTGGGTCGCTATATGACCAATGCACTGTTCTCCGGCGATGTGCCGGCGATTCTGGGCTCAACCCTGTTAATCGGCAGCTGCTTTATCCTGATTAACACCCTGGCGGATGTTTTAACCTGGTTAACCGATCCGAGAACCCGATGACGCAACAACTCTCTGAAATCGAAACGCTGCGACCACGCCGTCGCCGTCAACGCGTTACCTCGTTAACCGTTGGGCTGACGCTGGTGGCGATTCTTATCCTGATGGCACTGCTGGCGCCGCTGATTGCGCCGTTCGATCCGAACGTGCAGACCATGTCGAGCCGTCTGCTGGCGCCGTCAGCACAGCACTGGTTCGGCACCGACGGCTTTGGCCGCGATCTGCTGTCGCGCGTGATTTACGGTGCGCGTCCGACCCTGCTGCTGGTGTCGCTGATTCTGGTGCTGACTATTCCGGCCGGGCTGCTGATCGGCATCACCGCCGGTTACGTGGGCGGCTGGACCGAACGCCTGCTGATGCGCATTACCGATATCTTTCTGTCACTGCCCAACCTGGTAATCGCGCTGGCGCTGGTGGCGATTCTCGGCCCTGGCCTGATGAACGGCGCGCTGGCGCTGGCGCTGACCAGCTGGCCGCCGTTTGCCCGTCAGGCACGCGCTGAAACCCTGGCACTGCGCCGCAGCGACTACCTTGCCGCCGCGCGGATGCAGGGGATTACGGGCTTTCGCCTGATGTTCGGTCATATCCTGCCGCTCTGCATGCCGACGGCGGTAGTCCGCGCCGCACTGAGCCTGGGCGGGATTATCCTGGCCGCGGCCGGACTCGGTTTCCTCGGTATGGGCGTTCAGCCGCCGACGGCGGAATGGGGTTCGATGGTGGCCGAAGGCAGTAAAGTCATTTTTGATCAGTGGTGGGTTGCTGCTGCACCGGGCGCGGCGATTCTGTTTGCCAGCCTGGCCTTTAACCTGACAGGCGATGGCCTGCGCGACCGACTGGATACCCGACATGCAAAATAAACTGCTCCATGCCGAGGGGCTGACCATTCGCAGCGACGATGCGCTGCTGGTCGATAACATCAGTTTTTCCGTAGGCCGCGAGCGCGTGGCGCTGGTCGGTGAGTCAGGTTCCGGCAAGTCACTGACCGCCCGCAGCCTGATGGGCTTACTCTCGCCCGCGCTGCATCTGCAGGCCAGCCAGCTCCAGGTGGCCGGTGAAAATGCGCTGACGCTGAGCGAGCGTCACTGGAATCAGCTGCGCGGTAACCGCGTGGCGATGGTGATGCAGGACCCGAAGTATGCGCTTAACCCGACGCGCACCATTGGCTGGCAGGTGGAAGAGCCGCTGATCCTGCATCGCCGCCTGAGCCGTGCCGAGCGCAAAGAGAAAGTGTGTGAAATGCTGGATGCGGTCGGCCTGCCCGATCCGCGTCGTCTGATGCAGCAGTATCCGCATCAGCTCTCTGGCGGCATGGGCCAGCGCGTGATGCTGGCGATCGCCCTGATTACCGATCCGGACTTCCTGATCGCCGATGAACCGACCTCCGCGCTGGATCATGCCATGCGCGATCAGGTGCTGGCGCTGATCCGCGGTCTGGTGGAGGCGCGCAACATGGGCCTGCTGCTGATCAGCCATGATTTGCAGCAGGTTTCAGAACATTGCGAGCGGGTGATGGTGATGTATAAAGGCCGGTTGCTGGATACGCTACCCGCCGCCGATCTGCCGCACGCTACCCATCCCTACACCCGCACGCTGTGGGCCTGCCGTCCGGGCAAAGCGACCCACGGACAGACTTTACCGGTGCTGGACCGCGCTGCGCTGGAGGCGAATGATGATTAAGCTGCAGGATCTAAGCGTCGCCCACAAACAGGGTTACGAGCTGCGCACCGTGGTGCATGAGGTTAACCTGGAGGTTAACGCTGGCGAGTGTTTTGGTCTGGTGGGTCCGTCAGGCTGCGGCAAGTCGTCGCTGCTGTGGGTGCTGGCAGGTCTGAACCCACACTGGCAGGGTCAGATGCAGCTTGCCGGTCACGAAGTTCAGCCGGGTAAAGCTTTCACCGGCGCGCTGCGTCAGGAAGTGCAGATGGTGTTTCAGGATCCCTATGCCTCGCTGCATCCGCGTCACCGGCTGCGTCGCACGCTGGCGGAGCCGCTGAAGCTGCTGAAACGCGACAATATCAACGATCGTATCGATCAGGGCTTCCGTCACGTCGGACTCGATCCCGCTATGGCGGATCGCTATCCGCATCAGCTCTCCGGCGGTCAGCGTCAGCGTGTTGCCATCGTGCGCGCCCTGCTGCTGCAGCCGAAGATCCTGCTGCTGGATGAGCCGACGTCGGCGCTGGATATGTCAGTGCAGGCGGAGATCCTCAATCTGCTCAACGATCTGAAACAGCAGGATGGCCTGACCATGGTGCTGGTGAGCCACGATCCCGACGTAATCGATCACATGTGCGATCGCGCCGTGCACATGTCGCAGGGTCGCATCATCGAACAGATCTCTGCCTGAAATCAGGCCGGACGGCTTTCACCTGCCGTCCGGCGCTGCTGTATCCGCTGCACCTTTCTGTAACATCCCCTTCTTTCGCCATTAGCCTCATCCTCTCCATTGCCAGAACGGCGCGCTGTTCTCTTCCTCTGAGTCATTAGATTGCCACGCGGCGCTGTAAACCTTTACAGACTGAAGCAGGCAGCGAATGCGACAGCGCAAAACGCAGCGGCTGGCTGATGCGGTATACTCGCGGCCATTATTTCATGAGAGGAAAAGGCAATGACGGTAAAACTGCGTCCGCTGGAGCGGGAAGATCTGCACTTTGTCCATCAGCTGGATAACAACGCCAGCGTGATGCGTTACTGGTTTGAGGAGCCGTATGAAGCATTTGTGGAGCTGTCCGATCTCTACAACAAGCACATTCACGATCAGACCGAACGTCGCTTTGTGGTCGAGCACAGCGGGCAGAAAGCGGGATTAGTGGAACTGGTGGAAATCAACCATGTGCACCGGCGCGCCGAGTTTCAGATCATTATCGATCCGGCGCATCAGGGCAAAGGACTGGCAACCCAGGCGGCGAAGCTGGCGATGGATTACGGCTTCTCGGTGCTGAATCTCTACAAGCTCTACCTGATTGTCGATCAGGAGAACGAAAAAGCGATCCACATCTACACCAAGCTCGGCTTCGAGATCGAAGGCGTGCTTAAACATGAGTTTTTCATCAACGGGGAGTACCGCAACACCATCCGCATGTGCATTTTCCAGCATCAGTATCTGGAACGCCATAAAACGCCAGGCGGAATGGTGAAGCCGACCGCGCAGTAATCAGCCGCGCGCGCCAACCGGGTTCATAAAGGGACGCGGGTGTTCAGGCTTAAGGTCGTACATGCCGCCATAGAAGGGATCGACCAGCAGCCAGCCGGGGAAGCCACCCAGTGGGATATTGCCCAGCAGATACCACAGGTTAGCGCGTGCCTCGATAGGCACCGTGACCGGCACGTAGCCCGGACTTTCCAGCATCAGCAGGTAGTGCTTTTTGCCGAAGTAGCGGCCGGTAGATTTTTCCAGTTCAACGGTCTGCGGCGTGAAACCCTGCGCAACCGCATAGCCACGCTCATCCTGCACGGTAAAGCGCGCGCCCTGCGGCAAGGAGTCGATGCGCACCAGTTGGGTTTCATCGCCGACAATGGTGGCACAGCCGCTAAGCAGCAGCGCGGCGGCCAGGGCCAGAATTCGCTGTTTCATGAAGGGGTCCACAGAGTGATCAGTGATCAGAGTGTAGACCGCCCTCTCCGCCTCAATCGGGCTATCATCGCCCGATTCAGCCAGCTTATTGCGGTTGACAAGCGCGGGCGATAGCCGCGATGTCGTTGGGTGAGGTGCGACAGCAGCCGCCAATCAGCTTCGCGCCCGCCTGCTGCCACTCTGCCAGCTTGTCATGCAGCGTGCAGCCTGATGGCGCTGAGTGCCAGGTTTTGCTGCTGGCATCATACTGCTCGCCGGAGTTGGGATAGACCACCAGCGGCTTGTCAGTCAGCTTCTGCAACTGCTGCAGCGCAGGCGTCACGCTCTCAAGTGCCACACAGTTGATTCCCACCGCTACCACCTGCGGCTGCTGATTCAGCCAGCTCACGACGTCTGACAGCGGCGTGCCGTCGCTGATGTGTCCGGCGTCACGCAGGGTAAACGAGAACCAGGCGCGGCCTTCAGGAAATTCAGCCAGCAGCTTCACCAGCGCCTGCGCTTCGGCAAACGAAGGCAGGGTTTCGCAGGCCAGCAGATCGGCACCCGCCGCCAGCAGCGCCTGCACGCGTGGGCGATGAAACGCCATCATCTCCGCTTCCGGCAACGCATAGTCGCCGCGATATTCCGAACCATCCGCCAGGAAGGCGCCATAGGGACCGACCGATCCCGCTACCAGCAGCGTTTTTGCGTCGGGCCGGACCGCCAGATAATCGTGACGGGCGCGTCGCGCCAGCTCGACGCTCTGCGCGATCAACGCCAGTGACTCCGCCTCATCAAGGCCACGTGTGGCAAAGCCCTGCGGCGTCGCCTGGTAGCTGGCGGTAATGGCACAGCGCGCGCCAGCGACAAAATAGTCGTAGTGCACCTGATAGATCAGCTCAGGATTTTCCATCAGCACCTTAGCTGACCATAACGCATCGGCCAGATGACAGCCGCGGGCTTCCAGCTCGGTGGCCAGGGCACCATCCAGAATCAGCAGTGGCGACTCCGTTAAAGCCTGCGCGACAGGGTTATACGACATCATTGGCCTCCTCAGGCTTCGGGGATGATTTGTGGGTCAGATGGTAAGCGGCATAGCAGAACAGCACAAACGGGATGCCACACCACAGCGCGATACGCTGAGTCGGATCGAATGCCAGACCGACACAGGCCAGCAGGCAGAGCAGGAAACCCAGCACCGGCGTCAGCGGATAGAGCGGCGCACGGTAGGCCAGATCGGCCAGCGATTTGCCCTGCTGAAGATGACGACGACGGAAAACAAAATGCGAAGCGCAGATGCTGAGCCAGACGGCTACCACCGCAAAGCCGGAGATGGCCGACAGCGCCACAAACACCGTGTCGGGCGCGACCACGCTGGAGACCAGCGCCAGCAGACCACCCACCATGCTGACGGTGATCGCCAGCATCGGCACGCCGCGCTTGTTCACCCGGGCAAAGGCGCGCGGCAGCGTATTTTCATTGGCCAGCGACCAGAGCATCCGCCCGGAGGCATAGAGTCCGGAGTTGGCCGCAGACAGGATAGCGGTCAGGATCACAAAGTTAATAATGTCAGCCGCCCACGGGATGCCGATCTTTTCGAAGACCAGCACGAACGGGCTTTTCACGATACCCGCCTGATCCATAGGAATCAGCGCCGCCAGCACAAATACCGTGCCGATGAAGAAGATAATCAGCCGGGCCACGGTAGTACGGATCGCCAGCGGCAGCACTTTCTCCGGCTGCTGGGTTTCACCGGCCGCAATACCGATCAGCTCGGTGCCGGAAAAAGCGAAGTTGACTGCCACCATGGTCATCAGAATCGGCAGTACGCCGTTGGGCAGCCAGCCGTGCGCCGTCAGATTGCTCAGGCCCGGTGCGGGCGTGCCATCCTTCATCGGGATAAACCCGAACATCGCCGCGCCACCGAGCACGATAAAGGCGACAATCGTCACCACCTTAATCAGGGAGAACCAGAACTCCCCTTCGGCGAAGAAGCGGGTTGAGATGACGTTCAGCAGATAGATGGCGCAGCAGAAGACCAGACACCAGATCCATACCGGGATCTGCGGGAACCAGTACTGCATACAGAAGCCCGCCGCCGTCAGGCTGGAGCCGAGGGCGACGGTCCAGGTGAGCCAGTAGAGCCAGGCCACGGTGTAGCCGGTTGCCGGGCTGAGATAGCGTGCGGCATAGACGTGGAACGCGCCGGTTTCCGGCATCGCCACGGAGAGTTCGCCCAGACAGACCATCACCAGCCAGACCACCAGCGCGCCAATCAGATAGGCGAGCAGCGTCCCCGCCGCCCCGGTGGTTGAAATGATGTAGCCGGTGTTAAAAAACAGGCCGGTGCCGATTACGCCGCCCAGCGATAACATCACCAGATGGCGCACTTTCATGGTGCGTTTAAATTGTTCCTGCGAGGGAGTTGGCTGTTCGCTCATCACTTTTATCCGTATGGACGTCTAAACATCTATAAGAAACAGTTTTATACGCGTCACAGCCGGTAATTGCAACGGCAGGGAAACAGGGAGGAGGTAAAGGCGGTTCAGTGCCCCGTCGCGGCGGGGCCTGATGCGTTAGCCGAAAACGCTTTGAATATAACGTTCCAGCGCCATGCGGGAACTAAATCCGTGCGGGATGCCGTAGTGTTCCTGTGAATCACCCGCCAGGTAGAGAGGGAATTGGGTGTAGTGATCGCAGGTCTTCATTTCTGAAGCAGGTTCAGCGAACGGCTGGCTCTTCTCTTTCAGTGTCGGGTGAATGACGAGTGCCATGCGCCCCATGCGCGCTTCGCGATTTACATAAACATAGTTCTCTCCACGGCGATAACCATAGGCCCGTGGGGTAATTTCATCGACTTCGAAACCCGCTTTTTCCAGTACGCGCGCTACCTCATCTGGTCGTAAATACATGCTCGATCCTCTCCTCTTTCAAAAGCTTCGCAACCTTACAACAGCATGACAGAGTGGGCATTCGGAATTTTCCCTAAAGAACACTCCCGCGTCTCGTTTATCTCAAGGTCGTCTACACTAGTATTACGTTTTTAAATCAAAGGGAGCTAAAAAATGTTTAATCGCACTGTAAAAAACGATGACATTGATATTAATCAGGATGTTAACGAACTGGCCGATTCACTGGAAGCGCTGCTGAAATCTTACGGCAGTGACGCCAAAGACGAAGTGGATTCTGCACGCAGTCAGGCAGAAAAACTGCTGAAACAGACCCGCTCCAGACTGAACGGCGGCAGCAACCGTGTTTCACAGGTTGCGCGTGATGCCAGTGCGCAGGTTGACACTTATGTCCATGACAAGCCATGGCACGGTGTTGGTATCGGTGCCGCTTTCGGTATCGTAGTGGGTGTGCTGCTGGCTTCACGCCGCTAAGCTCAACTCTAAAAAATCTCCTGAGCCCTGCCCTGTGCGGGGCTTTTTTATGCCCTTTTTCTGGCCGATGACATTTACAAAAGATTTTTCCAGGCTGCAGGGCGCATCCCTGCTGGCTTTGCCGCTGTTGCGCAAATGCAAATCATAAAACCCTATATCTGGTGGGCTTGACCCACAAAACCACTACATCTAGTATTTATCTCATCAGCACGACATCAGATGTCCGGCAGAATGAGGCCCGCAACCTGCCGCGTCTGCTTTGTTTTCGGGCATCAGAACCGCATATAGAGGGAAATACGAATCATGCGCATTATTATTTACACTAAAGATAACTGTGTCCAGTGCACGGCAACCAAAAATGCGATGGACCGTCAGGGTCTCGCCTATCAGCTTATCAATCTCGACAGCCAGCCCGAGGCGATCGACAACCTGAAATCACTGGGTTACCGCCAGGTACCGGTTGTGATGGCAGATAACGATCACTGGAGCGGTTTCCGCCCGGACAAAATCGCCACGCTGCGCACGCTTTCTGCTGTCGGAGGATAAACACATGTTCCCGCTGGTCTATTTTTCCAGCCAGTCGGAAAACACCCACCGGTTTGTGACGCGCCTCGGCCTGCCCGCCCGGCGCATCCCGCTTGATGCCCGGCAACAACTGCATATCGACCAGCCCTATATTCTGGTGGTGCCCAGCTATGGCGGTGGCAGCAGTCGCGGTGCGGTGCCCGGTCAGGTGATTCAGTTTCTTAATGATGAGGCGAACCGACGCGGTATTCGTGGCGTAATCGCAGCAGGCAACCGTAACTTCGGTGCCGGTTACTGCCTGGCGGGCAGCATCATTGCAAAAAAATGTCAGGTTCCCTGCCTCTACCGCTTCGAGCTGATGGGAACGCCTGACGATATCGCGAAAGTTAAAGCGGGAGTAACCCAATTTTGGCAACAACAGACACCCTCAACGGCGTGACGCTCGATTATCACGCCCTTAATGCCATGCTCAATCTCTACGACGCCGAGGGCCGCATCCAGTTCGACAAGGATCGCGAAGCGACACGTCAGTTTTATCTGCAGCATGTGCAACCCAATACCGTCCCCTTCAATAGCTGCGCTGAGCGTTTACGCTATCTGGTGGCAGAGAGCTATTACGAAGCGGAAGTGCTGAACCAGTACGATTTTGCGTTCCTGCTTGCGCTGCATGAGGTGGCGGAAAATTGGGGATTTGAGTTCAAAACCTTTCTCGGTGCCTGGAAGTACTACACCAGCTACACCCTGAAGACCTTCGACGGCAAACGTTATCTGGAAACCTTTGAGCAGCGCGCCTGCATGGTGGCGCTGACGCTGGCTCAGGGCGATGAAAAGCTTGCGCGGGCCCTGCTGGAGGAGATCCTCAGCGGCCGTTTCCAGCCCGCTACACCAACCTTCCTGAACTGCGGCAAACAGCAACGCGGTGAGCTGGTCTCCTGCTTCCTGCTGCGCATCGAAGACAATATGGAGTCGATTGGTCGCGCCGTGAATTCGGCACTGCAGCTTTCAAAGCGCGGCGGCGGCGTCGCCTTTTTGCTGTCAAACCTGCGTGAGTCCGGTGCGCCAATCAAACGTATTGAAAATCAGTCGTCGGGCGTTATCCCGGTGATGAAAATGCTGGAGGACGCCTTCTCTTATGCGAATCAGCTCGGCGCGCGTCAGGGCGCTGGCGCGGTGTGGCTCAATGCACACCATCCCGATATTTTCCGCTTCCTTGATACCAAGCGCGAAAACGCCGATGAGAAGATCCGCATCAAAACCTTGTCGCTGGGCGTGGTGATCCCCGATATCACCTTCCAGCTGGCAAAAGAGAACAAACCGATGGCGCTGTTCTCACCTTACGACGTTGAACGGATCTACGGTCAGGCCTTTGGCGATATCAGCATCAGCGAGAAATATGACGAGATGCTGGCCGACGACCGCATCCGTAAAACCTATATTCAGCCACGCGACTTCTTCCAGACGCTGGCCGAGATTCAGTTTGAGTCGGGCTATCCCTACATCATGTATGAGGACAGCGTGAACCGCAGTAATCCGATTGCCGGTCGCATTAACATGAGCAACCTCTGCTCTGAGATCCTGCAGGTGAACAGCGCCAGCGAGTACAATGACGATCTCAGCTATCGCCGGATCGGCAAAGATATCTCCTGTAATCTCGGCTCACTGAACATTGCGCACGCGATGGATTCACGCGATCTGTCGCGTACCGTGGATGTGGCGATCCGCGCTCTGACCTCGGTGTCGATGATGAGCGAAATTGGCTCGGTGCCCTCGGTCGCCGAAGGCAATCGCCGTTCGCACGCCATTGGCCTGGGTCAGATGAACCTGCATGGCTATCTGGCGCGGGAAGGCATCGCCTATGGTTCACCGGAAGCGCTGGATTTCACTAATCTCTACTTCTACTGCATCACCTATTATGCGCTGCGCACCTCTAATCAGCTGGCACAGGAGCGTCAGCAGAACTTCGATGGCTTTGCGGAATCGCAGTACGCCAGCGGCGCCTACTTCGATAAGTATCTGCAGCGCGAATGGCTGCCGCGCACGGAACGGGTAGCGACGCTGTTTGCCGATGCCGGACTGGCCCTGCCGACACAGGCGGACTGGCAGGCGCTGCGCGACGCGGTGATGCAGCACGGGCTGTTTAATCAGAACCTGCAGGCGATCCCGCCAACCGGTTCAATCTCCTACATTAACCATGCCACCTCCAGCATCCATCCGATTGTCTCCCCTATCGAGATCCGCAAAGAGGGCAAAACCGGCCGCGTCTACTATCCCGCGCCGTTTATGACCAATGAGAATCTCCATCTCTATCAGGATGCGTATCAGATTGGGCCGGAAGCGATTATTGATACCTACGCAGAAGCGACTCAGCATGTCGATCAGGGCCTGTCGCTGACGCTGTTCTTCCGCGATGACGTCTCGACCCGTGACATCAACAAAGCGCAGATTTACGCGTGGAAAAAAGGCATCAAAACGCTCTATTACATTCGACTGCGCCAGATGGCGCTTCAGGGCACGGAGGTTCAGGGTTGCGTCTCATGCTCCCTGTGATGAAAACGATGAAACTAAAACAGATTCAGGCAATTAACTGGAACCGCATTCAGGATGACAAAGATCTTGAAGTGTGGAATCGTCTCACCAGCAACTTCTGGCTGCCGGAGAAAGTGCCGCTCTCCAACGATCTGCCCGGCTGGCAGACGCTGGATAAACAGCAGCAGCAGCTGACCATCCGGGTGTTCACCGGCCTGACGCTACTTGACACCATCCAGAACGTGATCGGCGCGCCGGGGCTGATGGAAGATGCCATTACCCCGCACGAAGAGGCGGTGCTGTCGAATATCAGCTTTATGGAAGCGGTGCATGCCCGCTCCTACAGTTCGATCTTCTCAACCCTGTGTAACACCCAGGATGTGGATGCCGCTTATCAGTGGAGTGAAGAGAATGCGCCGCTGCAGAACAAGGCGCGCATCATTCTGGAACACTACCAGGCCGATGATCCGCTGAAGAAGAAGATCGCCAGCGTTTTCCTGGAGTCGTTTTTGTTCTATTCCGGCTTCTGGCTGCCGATGTACTGGTCGAGCCGTGGCAAGCTGACCAACACCGCTGACCTGATTCGCCTGATTATTCGCGATGAAGCGGTTCACGGTTACTACATCGGTTACAAATATCAGCAGGCGCTGGCTGCCGCTGACGATCTGCGCCGCGAAGAGCTGCAGCAGTTCGCCTATGATCTGCTGCTGGCGCTGTATGAGAACGAAGTGGCTTATACCGAGGCGCTCTATGCCGATGTTGGCTGGGTAGAGGAGGTGAAAACCTTCCTGCACTACAACGCCAACAAAGCGTTGATGAATCTGGGCTATGAGGCGCTGTTCCCGGCGGAGCTGACAGCGGTGAATCCGGCCATTCTGTCGGCTCTGTCGCCCAACGCCGACGAAAACCACGACTTCTTCTCCGGTTCAGGCTCCTCCTATGTGATGGGAAAAGCGGTCGAAACCGAAGACGAGGACTGGAATTTCTGAGGGTTACCGGGTGCTGTTTTGTCAGCATCCGGTTTTCTCTGGCAGTGCCGTATCCGCCGCGCCATTCCGTCTAATCATAAGAAAAAAATATTACTGCAACACAGCCTGACTATTTCACCGTTTGTTGATTCTGCCCCTCCCCGCATTTCCTTTTTTTTCGACCAATTATTCCACTGAACCCGATCGTTTCAGGTGTGATTATTTCCCTGCATCGGAATCCATTATTTCCGTAATATTTCACCCTGGTGACGCTTGTTTTTCTCCCTTTCACGCGGCAAATCGGCTGAAATGCCAAAAACCCGCCAATGATTTCACAAAAAATTAATCCACGCTTATCCCTTGTGAGCACTGAAGATAATCGGCATCTGAATGTCCCGCGGCCGGCCAATATCCCACTTCAGGGTTGTCAGATAACGTCAGTGTGCTACGGTATGGCCTGCTTAAATTTCAGCGGGAACGACAGGATAATATTAGATATTTCAACCAGGATTTAATGACTGCATGGCTATTAAGCTCGAAGTAAAAAATCTCTATAAGATATTTGGCGACAATCCGGATCGCGCGTTTAAATATATTGAAAAGGGTGCGACCAAAGATGTCATTCTTGAGAAGACAGGGCTCTCTCTTGGTGTAAAGAACGCCAGTCTGGCCATTGAAGAAGGCGAGATATTCGTCATCATGGGGTTATCCGGTTCAGGAAAATCGACCATGGTTCGCCTTCTCAATCGTCTGATAGAGCCGACGCGCGGCCAGGTGATTATTGACGGTGTCGATATTGCCAAAATATCAGCCAGCGAACTGCGTGACGTGCGCAGAAATAAAATCAGCATGGTATTCCAGTCATTTGCTTTGATGCCGCACATGAATGTATTAAATAATACGGCATTTGGTATGGAATTAGCGGGAGTCGCACTGGCTGAACGCCAGGAAAAAGCACTGGAAGCGTTACGTCAGGTCGGGCTGGAGAATTATGCGCACGCTTACCCGGATGAACTTTCCGGAGGGATGCGGCAGCGCGTCGGATTAGCCCGCGCACTGGCCATCAATCCCGACATCTTATTAATGGATGAGGCCTTCTCCGCTCTGGATCCGTTGATTCGTACTGAAATGCAGGATGAGCTGGTTAATTTACAAGCCAGGCATCAGCGCACCATCGTCTTTATTTCCCACGATCTTGATGAAGCGATGCGTATTGGCGACCGTATTGCCATTATGCAGGGCGGCGAAGTGATACAGGTTGGTACGCCGGATGAGATCCTGAATAACCCGGCCAATGACTATGTCCGCACCTTTTTCCGTGGCGTCGATATCAGTCACGTATTCAGCGCCAAGGATATCGCCCGTCGTAGCGCGGGAGCGTTGATCCGCAAAGCGCCAGGTTTCGGCCCGCGCTCCGCCATTAAGCTGCTGCAGGATGAAGACCGCGACTACGGTTACGTGCTGGAGAAACAGAAGTTTCTTGGCGTGGTCTCCACCGACTCGCTGAAAGCCGCGCTGGCAGCAGGTCTGGGACTCGATAGCGCCCTCCTCGACTCGCCAGCCGCGGTGCCCGCCGATACCTCACTGAGCGATCTGCTCTCGCACGTCGCTCAGGCGCCCTGTGCGGTGCCAGTGGTCGGTGAGGAGAATCAGTATGTCGGTATCATTTCCAAAAGCACGCTATTGCGCGCGTTAGATCGTGAAGGAGCCCAGCCATGAGTCAGGAAACCACCAATCCGTGGGATAGCGGCACCGCCGCCAGCAGTCAGGCTGCGCCCACCAGCAGCGGCGGTGCCGATGCCTGGGGCACGCCCGATGGCAGCGCGACACCCGATGCAGCCAGCAGCAGTGACTGGCTCAACAGCGCCCCCGCGCCCGCGCCGGAACATTTCAATATCATGGATCCATTCCACAAAACCTGGATCCCGCTTGATCACTGGGTGACTACCGGCATCGACTGGGTGGTCAACCACTTCCGCCCGCTGTTTCAGGGTATCCGGGTACCGGTTGACTATATTCTCAGCGCCTTTCAGCAGCTGTTGCTGGGAATGCCCGCGCCGGTAGCGATTCTGGTGTTTGCGCTAATCGCCTGGCAGATCGCGACGCCCGCCATGGGCATCGCCACGCTGGTATCGCTGATCTTGATTGGCGCAATTGGCGCCTGGTCGCAGGCGATGGTCACGCTGGCGCTGGTGCTTACCGCGCTGATGTTCTGCATTCTCATCGGCCTGCCGCTGGGGATCTGGCTGGCCCGCAGTGAACGGGCAGCGCGTATCGTACGCCCCTTGCTGGATGCGATGCAGACAACACCCGCCTTTGTCTATCTGGTGCCGATTGTGATGCTGTTTGGTATCGGCAACGTGCCAGGCGTGGTGGTCACGATTATCTTCGCCCTGCCACCGATTGTGCGTCTGACTATTCTCGGCATTAAGCAGGTGCCCGCCGATCTGATCGAAGCGAGCGAATCCTTTGGTGCCAGTCCGCGTCAGCTGCTATTCAAAGTGCAGTTGCCGCTGGCGATGCCCACCATTATGGCGGGCGTCAATCAGACCCTGATGCTGGCGCTGTCGATGGTGGTGATCGCCTCGATGATCGCCGTGGGCGGACTCGGTCAGATGGTTCTGCGCGGTATTGGCCGTCTCGATATGGGGCTGGCTACGGTGGGTGGTGTGGGGATTGTGATCCTTGCCATTATCCTTGACCGCCTGACCCAATCGTTTGGTCGCGATAGCCGCAGCCGCGGTAATCGTCACTGGTATCACACCGGCCCGCTGGGCCTGATCTTCTCTCCTTCGCGTAAAAAATAATCTGTCGGGCGGTGCCTGCGCGCCGCCCATCCTGACGCGACATCTGAAATAAGGAATGACTATGCGCAACAGAGCCTCTCTGCTCGCCGCCGTGGTAACCACGCTGGCCGTTTCACACGTCTCCGCTGCCGATCTGCCGGGCAAAGGTATTACGGTACAACCCATACAGAGCACTATCGCTGAAGAGACTTTTCAGACCCTGATTGTCAGCCGCGCGCTGGAAAAACTCGGCTATCAGGTCAGCAAGCCGAGTGAAGTGGATTACAACGTGGGCTACACCTCTATCGCCGCTGGCGACGCCACCTTTACCGCGGTGAACTGGCAGCCGCTGCATGACGACATGTACAAAGCCGCCGGTGGCGATCAGAAGCTCTATCGTCAGGGAACCTACGTTACCGGTGCCGCCCAGGGTTATCTGATTGATAAGAAGACCGCCGAGAAATATCACATCACCAATATCGAACAGCTGAAAGATCCTAAGATCGCCAGCCTGTTTGACGCCAACGGCGATGGCAAAGCGGATATGACCGGCTGTACGCCAGGCTGGGGCTGTGAAGCGGTGATTAATCATCAGAACAGCGCCTTCGGTCTTAGTGATACCGTAACCGCCAATATGGGTAACTATTCGGCGATGGTGGCGGATACGCTGGCACGCTACAAGCAGGGTAAACCGATCCTTTATTACACCTGGACGCCCTACTGGCTGAGCGATGTGCTTAAGCCGGGCCGCGATGTGGTCTGGCTGCAGGTGCCGTTCTCTTCGCTGCCTGGCGAACAGAAGGATGTGGATACTAAGCTGCCAAACGGCGCGAACTACGGTTTCCCGGTTAACACCATGCACATCGTCGCCAACAAAGCCTGGGCGGCGAAAAACCCGGCGGCTGCCCGTCTGTTTGCGGTCATGAAGCTGCCCATTACCGATATCAATGCTGAAAACTCAGCAATGCATGCCGGACAAAACTCAGAAGAGGCGATTAACCGTCATGTGGATGGCTGGATTAAGGCGCATCAGGCTGAGTTCGATAAATGGATCAGCGAGGCGCAGGCCGCCGCGCAATAACATGAAAACATTTCCGCCCCAGGGTGGTTGATAAAAGTGCTGGCTCAGGGAGCATACGCTTTTAGTCGGGCCGTTATCTGAGGGCAGAAATTTTTCTGCCCTTTTTTTATGCTTGCTTTCCCGACTGGTATGGCCTGTTAATAAACATGCGTGTGAAATAGTTTTTTGAGTTACTATTAACCTCAAATGATTATTAGCGACCGATGCTGTTTATGAATGCGACTCGCCAGGGTCTGACGCCTGCTTTAGTAATGCTGATGTCAGTAGCAACCGGCCTCTGCGTAGCCAGTAATTACTACGTTCAGCCACTACTGAATACCATCGCCCAACAGTTTGATCTCTCTGTCAGCCTCGCCGGATTTATTGTCACCACGGCGCAGCTGGGCTACGCCTGCGGTCTGCTGCTGCTGGTGCCGCTTGGCGATCGGTTTGAACGACGCAGCCTGATTGTTACGATGATCCTGCTGGCTGCTGCCGGCATGGTGATTATCGCCCTTTCGCACTCCTTTCTCTTTTTACTGCTGGGCACGGTGATGACCGGCCTGTTCTCGGTCGCCGCACAAATCCTGGTGCCGCTGGCCGCCACGCTGGCAGAGCCGGAGCGGCGCGGCAAAATAGTGGGAACGGTAATGAGCGGTTTGCTGCTGGGGATTCTGCTGGCGCGCACCGTGGCAGGCGGCCTGGCGCAGCTTGGCGGCTGGCGTACCGTCTACTGGACTGCCAGCCTGCTGATGGTGGTGATGGCCCTGGCGCTGTGGCGATCGCTGCCGCGCGTGAAACAGTCTGTGCCCATGAGCTATCCGCAACTGCTGGCCTCCATCTTTCGCCTGTATGCCGGTAATCGGGTGCTCCGCACCCGCGCCTGGACCGGCTGCCTCTCCTTTGCCAATTTCAGCCTGCTGTGGACCTCAATGGCCTTTCTGCTCGCCGGGGCGCCCTATCACTTCTCAGAGGGCGAGATTGGCTTGCTGGGGCTGGTCGGTGCCGCGGGTGCGCTGGCCGCACGTCAGGCGGGCGCGCTGGCTGACAAGGGTAAAGCGAAGCTGACCACCCAACTGGGCCTGCTGCTTATGCTGCTGTCGTGGGCTGCCATTGCGTGGGGCGCGGAGCAGCTTGCGCCGCTGATCGTCGGCATCCTGCTGCTGGATCTGGCGGTACAGGCCGTCCATATCACCAATCAAAGCGTGATCTACGCGCAGATGCCGGAGGCGCGGAACCGTCTTAATGCCGGTTACATGACCAGCTACTTTATGGGTGGCGCGGCCGGCTCACTGCTCTCCGCGACCGCTTACCATCTTTGGGGCTGGTATGGCGTCTGTGGCGCTGGCGCGCTGCTGACTGTGGTTAATCTGCTGATTTGGGCAGCCGGATCGCGCTTTGAGCCGGAAAAAATCAACTGAAGCCTGGCCGGACAGCGCATTGCGTCTGGTCACAAATGGTTAGGTTTGTTATGGTTAGTAGCAAACCTATTCACTTCAGTTATTTTTCCCCGCGATATTATTAAATTTGCCCCCTTTTTGATCACGTTCCGGCACAGCGGCTGCCGCCGGACGTACGGGTTTTTGACCCAGGGCCAGGGAATGGCCTGGAATACCTTTGATGGTGAATAGTGATTCTGTCAGCGATCACCTGCCAAAAAGTGACTACGCTTATCCTGTCACCATAGTTATTATACAAGTTGCAATTAGTGAGGTTTTTTTTAATGGAAAGTTCGTTTACTCCCATTGAGCAGATGCTAAACATCCGTGCCAATCGCCATAAGGATTTTCCGTTGCAGGAAATTATTCTGACGCGTCTCTGTATGCATATGCAGGGTAAACTGCTGGACAACCGTAATAAGATGCTGAAAGCACAGGGTATTAATGAAACCCTGTTCATGGCGTTGATTACGCTGGATGCACAGGAAAACCATAGTATTCAGCCCTCTGAGCTCAGCTCTGCCCTTGGTTCTTCGCGCACCAATGCCACGCGCATTGCTGATGAACTGGAAAAGCGCGGCTGGATTGAGCGTCGCGAAAGCGATCACGACCGTCGCTGCCTGCACCTGCATCTGACCGATAAAGGGATGGAGTTCCTGCGTCAGCTGCTGCCACCTCAGCATCAGAGCCTGCAATACCTCTGGTCTTCGCTCTCCGTCGATGAGAAGTCACAGCTGGAAGGCATCACCCGTAAGCTACTTAATCGTCTTGATAAAATGGATGAAGATCAGCTGATCGCCTCGCTTTCCCGCTAATAGCAATAAGTGCGACACAATCACCTGTCGGAATCGTTATTTTAATTTCCTTTTTTATCTGGCCAGCGCTCAGTCGCTGGCTTTTTCGACTCGGGCGCTGGCGAAAAGGGATTTCTGCCGCCCGACTAAATGGAAAACGTGGAGAAAGACATGAGTGCAACGGCAGAAGCACAAAGCCCGCAACCGTCAGCCAACAAAAAGAAGAAGCGCAAAAGTGTGCTCATCGTGCTGGCGCTGATCTTTGTGCTGATTGGTATTGCCTGGGGAGTTTACTGGTTCCTGGTCCTGCGCCATTTTCAGGAAACGGATGACGCCTACGTTGCGGGTAACCAGGTGCAGGTGATGGCGCAGGTCTCCGGTAGCGTGAATAAAGTCTGGTTTGAAGATACCGATTTCGTCAAAAAAGGCGATGTGCTGGTTTCACTGGATAAGACGGATGCGGAGCAGGCGTTTGAAAAAGCGCAGACGGCACTCGCCACCAGCGTGCGTCAGACGCATCAGCTGATGATTAATGGCAAACAGTATCAGGCCAGCATTACATTGCAACAGACCGCTCTGGCGCAGGCGCAGGCCGACCTGAAACGCCGTGAGCCGTTAGGCGCAGCTAATCTGATTGGCCGTGAAGAGTTGCAGCACGCCCGCGATGCCGTCGCGACGGCCAAAGCACAACTGGACGTGGCGATTCAGCAATACAATGCGAATCAGGCGATGATCCTCAACACCTCACTGGAAAATCAGCCTGCCGTGCAACAGAGCGCGGCTGAGCTGCGTGACGCCTGGCTGGCGCTGCAGCGCACCGAAATCCGTAGCCCGATGGATGGTTTTGTCTCCCGTCGCAGCGTACAGGTCGGTTCGCAAATCTCCACCAGCACCCCGCTGCTCGCCGTCGTGCCTGCAACGAATCTGTGGGTCGATGCCAACTTTAAAGAGACCCAGCTGGCTGGCGTTCGTATTGGTCAGCCTGTCACCGTGGTTGCCGACATCTACGGTGACGAAGTGGTTTATCAGGGCAAAGTTGCAGGACTGGATATGGGCACCGGCAGCGCCTTCTCACTGTTGCCGGCACAGAATGCCACCGGTAACTGGATCAAAGTGGTTCAGCGCCTGCCGGTTCGTATCGAACTGAATCAGGAAGATATCGCCAGACATCCGCTGCGTATTGGCCTCTCAACGCTGGTTAAAATCGATACCACCAGCAAAGAGGGCAGCGCGCTGGCCACCAGCGCCCGTCAGCAAGCCGCTTACAGCAGCAACGCACTGGCGATTGACCTTGCGCCGGTCAATCAGCTGATCACCGATATCGTCCGCGCCAACGCCGGATGATGACGCGGAGGCTGTAATGGCACAAAAACCGCTTGAAGGAATGCCGCTGGTCCTGATGACCATTGCGCTATCGCTGGCGACGTTCATGCAGGTTCTGGACTCGACCATCGCCAACGTGGCTATCCCCACTATTGCCGGTAATCTGGGAGCGTCGAACTCCCAGGGAACCTGGGTGATCACCTCGTTTGGTGTGGCCAATGCGATCTCGATCCCGCTGACCGGCTGGCTGGCAAAACGCATAGGTGAAGTGAAGCTCTTTACCTGGTCGACCATTCTGTTTGCTATCGCCTCCTGGGCATGCGGCATGTCAGACAGCCTGGAGATGCTGATCTTCTTCCGCGTCATTCAGGGGATCGTCGCGGGTCCATTGATCCCGCTGTCGCAAAGTCTGCTGCTCAACAACTATCCGCCCGCCAAGCGCAGTGTTGCGCTGTCGCTGTGGGCGATGACGGTGATCGTCGCACCGATCTGTGGTCCGATACTGGGCGGCTGGATCAGCGATAACTATCACTGGGGCTGGATCTTCTTTATCAACGTGCCCATTGGTGTGGCGGTGGTGATACTGACGCTGCAAACCCTGCGTGGCCGGGAAACCAAAACCGAAATCCGGCGGATCGATATGGTCGGGCTGGTGCTGCTGGTGGTGGGGATCGGCTGTTTGCAGGTGATGCTGGATCGCGGAAAGGAGCTCGACTGGTTTAACTCGTCCGAGATCATCGTGCTCGGGGTAGTGGCCGTGATTGCGCTGTCAGTCCTGCTGGTGTGGGAGCTGACTGACGATCACCCGATCATAGACCTGTCGCTGTTTAAGTCGCGCAACTTCACCATTGGCTGCCTGTCGATCAGTCTGGCTTATATGCTCTACTTCGGCTCGATTGTTCTGTTGCCGCAGCTGCTGCAGGAGGTCTACGGCTACACCGCAACCTGGGCCGGTCTGGCGTCTGCGCCAGTGGGCATTTTGCCGGTGATCCTGTCGCCGATCATCGGACGCTTTGCCCATAAGCTCGACATGCGACGGCTGGTCACGTTCAGCTTCATTATGTATGCCGTCTGCTTCTACTGGCGCGCGTATACGTTTGAACCGGGAATGGACTTTGGTGCC
The DNA here is from genome assembly GCF_048452805.1 of Pantoea sp. K16. Classification (NCBI taxonomy): domain Bacteria; kingdom Pseudomonadati; phylum Pseudomonadota; class Gammaproteobacteria; order Enterobacterales; family Erwiniaceae; genus Pantoea; species Pantoea sp. K16. The sequence goes on from NZ_JBLWNV010000010.1 coordinate 199,402, forward strand.
TCAGCCTGGCCGCAGTTTATTCAGGGCTTTGCCGTGGCCTGCTTCTTTATGCCGCTGACCACCATTACGCTGTCGGGATTGCCGCCGGAGCGCATGGCCGCAGCCTCCAGCCTGTCGAACTTTATGCGTACCTTTGCAGGCTCGGTGGGAACGTCGATTACCACCACTATGTGGAGTAACCGCGAGTCGATGCATCATAGCTACCTGACGGAGTCGATTACCCCTTACAACGTCAATTCGCAGCAGATGTATAGCCAGCTGGAGAGCATGGGGATGACGCAGCAGCAGGCGTCGGCCTGGATCGCGCAGCAGATTACTAACCAGGGACTGATTATTTCAGCGAATGAAATTTTCTGGGCGTCGGCGGGGGTCTTTTTGATTCTGTTAGTGCTGATCTGGTTTGCCCGTCCGCCGTTTAGCGCAGGCGGCGGTGGTGGTGGTGCGCACTAACGTTACACAGCAAAACGGGCCTTTCGGCCCGTTTTTTTATGCGTTCTGACGCCACCATTCGGCGAGCAGTACGCCGGTTGCGACCGAGACGTTAAGGCTTTCTACGTTGCCGGTGCCGCCAATCGACAGGCTCATGTCACCCTGTTTGAACGCGGTATCAGAAAGACCTTCACGCTCCTGCCCTAACACCAGCACCATTTTCTCCGGCAGCTGAGCCTGCGCCAGCGGCGTGCCCTGATGGCTGGAGGTGGTGACGATGGTGTAACCCGCTTTACGGAACGCTTCCAGACCTTCACTGAAGGTTGCGCCGCTGATGGCCTGCACATGCTCAGCACCGCCTTCTGCGGTACGTACCGCTGCGCCTGACTCCAGCAGCGAGGCGTCGTTCACCAGCAAACCTTTTACGCCAAAGTGCGCGCAGCTGCGCATAATCGCGCCGAGGTTATGCGGGTTGCTGACATCTTCCAGTGCCAGCACGCAATCTTTGGTATTCGCCTGGCTCAGCCATTCAGAAACCGCCATACCCATGCGCTTTTTGATCAGGAAGCAGACGCCACCATGATGCTCAGTGCCTGACGCTTTGGTAATCTCTGCATCTTCCACGACGTGATAGGCTTTGCGGTTAGCCGCCAGCCAGCGCAGCGCTTCGCGGAAACGCGGTGTCACTTCCTGCACGAACCAGGCGCGAACAATCGCTTCAGGACGGCTCTGGAACAGCGCCTGACAGGCGTTCTCACCATAGACGCGCGTCTCTTCGTTACGCTGACGACGGATCTGCTCGGGATCGACGAAGCTCTTGCCGCTGATGCCGCCATGATCCGGCTTATCGCTTTCGGTTGCCGGACGATCTGCTGATGGCGCGCGTGACACGGTGCGCCATGGGGAATCGCTGCTGCCATAGGCGCCGCGATTATCATCGCCACGATCGTTGCGGCGGCCTGCGCCATCGTCTGAACGGCGTGGAGCGCCACGTCCGCCTTCATCACGACGCGGTGAACTGCTGCGACCGGTGTCGTCGCTGCGACGGCCAGCGGAGCGACCACCTTCCTGACTGCGTTCAGTACGGGGGCCAGACGAACGACGATTATCATCCGAACGAGCAGCAGCGTGACCACCTTTGCCTGTACGAGGATTAGGCGCGCGCGCGCTTTTATCGTCCTCGCCACGCACGTACATCACCTTAACCTTACCGCTCTTGCCTTTAAATTCGTCGTTCATGTCTTCCTCCTGCATTGAGAGCGCGCAGATTACCTGATGTGCTGGCGCTTAGCTATCAACTATTGAACCTATAGAGCAATCCAGATTGAGAGGGAATCCGTCCCCTTTCATAATGAACAATATTTATCAGACTGACACTTTTCAAAATCAGAGGTTCCTATGAATACGGTATGCGCTTCCTGTCAGGCAACCAATCGCGTTCCTGAAGAACGCCTTGCCGACGTGGCGAAATGTGGTCGCTGTGGAAATGCGTTATTTGATGGCGAAGTGGTGAATGCCACCAGCGCTAACTTTGACAAATATCTGCAGGATGATCTGCCGGTGGTGATCGATTTCTGGGCGCCCTGGTGTGGTCCCTGTGTCAATTTTGCGCCGGTGTTTAAAGATGTCGCCAGTGAACGCAGCGGTAAAGTCCGCTTTATTAAAGTAAACACCGAAGCGGAACCGGCCCTGAGCGCCCGTTTCAACATTCGCAGTATCCCGACCATCATGCTGTTTAAGAACGGCGAGCGGGTCGACATGCTGAATGGCGCGATGCCCAAAGCGCCTTTCAATGAATGGCTGGATGAGTCACTTTAATCTTCAGAGGCCAGCCTGGCTGGCCTTTTCCTTTTCGCCTGCGCTTCGATTACACTGACGTTTTTCCTGCCCTGAATACTCATGTCTGATAATGCTGTTTTGCGCTTGCGCACCCAACGCCTGGCCCGATCCACCCGTCCTTTCCTCGCACGCGGGAATCGGGTCATCCGCTGTCAGGGCTGCCTGCTGCCAGAAGTCAACTGTCTCTGCAGTCAGATCGTGCCGCAGTCCGCCCGTAGCCGCTTCTGCCTGGTGATGTTCGATACCGAGCCGATGAAGCCGAGCAACACCGGCCGGCTGATTGCCGATATTCTGCCGGAAACTCAGGCTTTTGGCTGGTCACGCACCGAGCCGGATCCGCTGCTGCTGGCGGCGGTGCGCAATCCCGATTATCAGCCGCTGGTCGTTTTCCCGGCCGCTTATGCCGATGCCGGTCGCGAAGTGCTGACAACGCCGCCCGTCAGTGGCAAGCCGCCGCTGTTTATTATGCTGGACGGCACCTGGACCGAAGCCCGCAAAATGTTCCGTAAAAGCCCCTGGCTCGACGCCCTGCCGGTGATGTCGCTGGATGTCAGCACCCCGTCGCGCTATACGCTGCGTGAAGCCCACGGCGCAGGTCAGCACTGCACTGCTGAAGTGGCTGCGGCGCTGCTGGCGCAGGCGGGCGATCGGCTGGCGGCTGAGGCGTTATCTCACCATTTTGATCAGTTCCGCGCGGCCTACCTGGCAGGGAAACCGCACCACGCCGGACAGGTTTAATCGCCCAGTCACCTCCTGGCGGGAGCGTCCCTGCGGTGACAGAGATTAAAATCGGGATGCGCAGCCTGCGATCTGCCCGGAAGCACTGCCAGCAAAAAGCGTTTACAATCACGCAAATCCCGAACTCTGGAGAGCGAGATGAGCCAACGCGGACTGGAAGCGCTGTTACGACCTAAATCAATTGCGGTGATTGGTGCCTCGGTCACGCCAGGGCGCGCCGGATACTTTATGATGCGTAACCTGCTGGCGGGCGGTTTTAGCGGCCCGGTGTTGCCGGTGACGCCGAAATATAAAGCGGTCAGCGGCGTACTGGCCTGGCCCACCATCGACAGCTTACCTTTCGCGCCAGACCTGGCAGTGATCTGCACCCACTCAAAACGTAACCTCGAACTGCTGCAACAGCTCGGGGAGAAAGGTTGCAAAGCCTGCATTATTCTCTCTGCGCCCGCCAGCCAGTCTGCCGAACTCAAAGCCTGTGCCAGCCAGTGGCAGATACGTCTGCTGGGCCCGAACAGTCTTGGACTGCTGGCCCCCTGGCAGGGATTGAATGCCAGCTTCTCGCCAGTGCCGATAGAGAAAGGCCGTATCGCATTTATCTCCCAGTCCGCCGCCGTATCCAATACCATTCTCGACTGGGCGCAGCAGCGTAATCTCGGTTTCTCCTGGTTTATCGCGCTGGGTGACAGTCTGGATACCGATGTCGATGATCTGCTCGACTTCCTGGCTCGCGACGGTAAAACCAGCGCTATCCTGCTCTATCTTGAGCACCTCAGCGATGCGCGTCGTTTTGTTTCTGCCTCACGCAGCGCCTCCCGTAATAAACCGATTCTGGTGATCAAGAGTGGTCGCAGCCGGGAAGCACAGGCGCTGCTGGGCACCCACAGCGGTCTGGACGCCGCCTGGGATGCAGCCATTCAGCGTGCCGGGTTACTGCGGGTGCAGGATACCCATGAGCTCTTCTCCGCCGTTGAGTCGCTGAGTCATATGCGGCCGCTGCGTGGCGACAGGCTGATGATCATCAGTAATGGTGCCGCCCCCGCCGCGCTGGCGCTGGATGAGCTCTATGCCCGCAACGGGAAACTGGCGCAGCTCAGCGAGCAGACGATTCAGCAGCTCGAGGCGCTGTTGCCCGCTGGCGCAGGCCGCGGCAACCCGCTGGATTTAAAAGATGACGCCACAGCAGAACGTTATGCCGCCTGCACAGAGATCCTGCTCGACAGCCATGAACTTGATGCATTGATGATTATTCATGCGCCAAGCGCGGTCGCGCCCGCGACTGAAACGGCCGGACATCTGATCGACACCATCGCCCGTCACCCGCGCGGTAAGCTGGTGACGCTGCTGACCAACTGGAGCGGCGAGTTCTCTTCACAAGCCGCACGCCGAGCCTTTACGCAGGCGGGGATACCGACCTGGCGCACGCCAGAGGGAACGGTGACCGCCTTTATGCATCAGGTTGAGTACCGCCGTAACCAGAAGCAGCTGCGCGAAACCCCTGCCCTGCCCGCCACCCTGAACCTGGACAGCGCCCATGCACACCAGCTGCTGTCACAGGCGCTGGAGCGCGGTGTTACCGCGCTGGATACCCACGAAGTGCAGCCGGTGTTGCAGGCTTACGGCCTGGCCACGCTGCCGACCTGGATCGCCAGCGACAGTAAGGCGGCAGTGGCGATTGCCGATCAGATTGGCTATCCGGTGGCGCTGAAACTGCGTTCACCCGATATCGCGCATAAATCGGAGGTGCAGGGCGTGATGCTCTACCTGCGTAATGCCAGCGAAGTGGAGCATGCCGCTGAGGCCATTTTTGATCGGGTAAAACAGACGCTGCCGCAGGCACGTATCGAAGGGCTGCTGGTTCAGAGCATGGCGAGTCGTGCAGGCGCACAGGAGCTGCGGGTCGTGGTCGAACAGGATGCCCTGTTTGGCCCGATCATTATGCTGGGGGAAGGCGGCGTTGAATGGCAGGCCGATAAACAGGCTGCCGTTGCCCTTCCCCCGCTGAATATGACGCTGGCACGCTATCTGGTGATTCAGGCGATCAAGAGCGGAAAGATCCGCAGCCGCAGCGCGCTGAATCCGCTGGATATCCCCGGTTTAAGCCAGCTGCTGGTGCAGGTCTCTAACCTGGTGGTGGATTGTCCGGAGATCCAGCGACTGGATATTCATCCGCTGCTGGCTGCGGGCAATGATTTTACCCTGCTGGATGTCACCCTGACGCTGGCTCCGTTCCACGGCGATAACGAAGCACGGCTGGCAATACGTCCTTATCCTCAGCATCTGGAAGAGCAGGTAGAGTTAAAGGATGGGCAATTCTGCCTGTTCCGGCCCATTCTGCCAGAGGATGAGCCCCTGCTGCGCGATTTCATCAGTCAGGTCACCAAAGAAGATCTCTACTACCGCTACTTCAGTGAAATCAGTGAGTTTACTCATGATGATCTCGCCAACATGACCCAGATCGATTATGACCGCGAGATGGCGATTGTGGCGGTACGTCAGCATCATGGACGATCCGAGATCATCGGCGTCACCCGCGCTATCTCTGATGCAGATAACATTGATGCGGAGTTTTCGGTGCTGGTCCGTTCCGACCTGAAAGGCTTAGGCATGGGCCGTCGTCTGCTGGAAAAGATGATCCGCTATACCCGGCATCACGGCTTGCAACAATTGAACGGTATCACCATGCCCCATAACCGCGGCATGATTACGCTGGCACGAAAGCTCAACTTTCATGTTGATATTCAACTGGATGACGGTATTGTCAGCCTGAAATTGTCTTTACAGAATGAGATCAACTAACCTTGTAGAGAAAGGTAAAAAACGTTCGAATCGGCGAAGTTGATGTTATTATTTGTGGTTATAACCCTGATTTGATGGCAAAAGGCCATGCAATGAACAGAGAAGAAGTGCACTGTGATGTTGTCTAAATTTAAACGTAACAAACACCAACAACACCTCGCACAGCTGCCGAAACTGTCACAATCCGTTGCGGATGTGTCGACACTTTACTCGCCTGCCGAATTTCGCCAGACGTTGCTGGAGAAGATTGCGGCAGCGCAGACTCGCATCTGTATTGTTGCGCTCTATCTGGAAAATGATGACGCCGGACGTGCCGTCATGGATGCGCTTTATAGTGCGAAGCAGGCGCGGCCGGAGCTGGATATCTCGATTCTGGTTGACTGGCACCGTGCGCAGCGTGGGCGAATTGGCGCAGCGCGAGGCGTAACCAATGCCGACTGGTATTGCGAAATGGCGACACGTTATCCGGATATCGCCATCCCGGTTTATGGAATCCCGGTCAATACCCGTGAAGCGCTGGGCGTGCTCCACCTTAAAGGATTCATTATTGATGATATGCTGCTCTACAGCGGTGCCAGCATCAATGATGTCTACCTGCATCAGCATGATAAGTATCGCTATGACCGTTATCAGGTTATCCGTAATTCCCAGCTGACAGATACGATGTATGACTGGATCACGCTCAATCTGAAATCAGCGGAAGCGGTAAACCGACTCGATTTTGCTGAGCGCCCCTCAAGTCCTGAAATTAAAAATGAGACACGCCAGTTCCGTCAGGATCTGCGCGGTTTCAATTATCAGTTTGAAGGGAATGCCGGCAACGATGAATTGACGGTCACGCCGCTGGTCGGTCTGGGTAAGCATAGCCTGCTCAATAAAACCATTTTCCACCTGATGCCCTGTGCGGAACAGAAGCTGATCATCTGTACACCCTACTTCAACATGCCCGCCTTGCTGGTACGTAATATCATTCATCTTCTGCGTCAGGGAAAACAGGTTGAGATCATCGTCGGCGATAAAACAGCCAATGACTTCTATATTGCGCCCGATCAGCCGTTCAAAATCATCGGCGCGCTGCCTTACCTGTATGAAATCAATCTGCGTCGCTTTATGAGCCGTTTGCACTACTACGTTACGACCGATCAGCTGGTCGTGAGACTGTGGAAGGATGGCGAGAACAGTTATCACCTTAAAGGAATGTGGGTTGATGATGAATGGCAGCTGATTACCGGTAATAACCTCAATCCACGTGCCTGGCGGCTCGATCTGGAAAATGCGGTGCTGATCCACGATCCTCATCAGGAGTTAGCGGCTCAGCGTGAGAAGGAGCTGACGTTAATCCGGCAGAACACAACGGTAGTGACGCATTTCCGTGAGCTTGAGAGTATTGCTGATTACCCGGCCAAGGTGCGCAAACTGATTCGCCGTCTGCGCCGGATACGTATCGATCGCCTGATCAGCCGGATTCTTTAATCACTGCGGCCAATAAGGCATCTGCTATGCGAAGTGTGCTGCTTGCTGTGTTGTTGTGTAGCGGATGCGCCCATATGGCGGAAGATCAGTGGACCGGACGGGATAAAGCGGAGCATTTTGTCGCCTCTGCAGTCCTGGCCGCTGCCGGTAGTGAATATGGGAAGGCAGCGTCAGCACCATTCTGACCGGCAAAGCCAGACTATCGGCATCCTGTTTTCATTACCCCTGGGGCAGGAAAAGAGTGATATGACAGCCGCCCGAATGGCAGCAGCTGGAGCTGGAAGGATTGCGCATGGGATGCCGCTGGTGCTGCCAGCGGCATTGCCCTGTGGAATCTGAGTCAGTAGCTTTCTCTGTTAAAGCTTAATCCCCTTACCGCGCTTGTGCAGCAACAGCGACACCAGAAATGCCACCGCGCCCATCGCTGAAACATACCAGAAGAAAGTCGTCTCAATCCCCTGCTGCTTCATCAGCAACGCAACATACTCTGCCGACCCACCAAAGATCGCATTCGCTACTGCGTAAGATAGTCCTACACCCAGTGCGCGCACCTGTGGCGGAAACATTTCTGCTTTAAGAATGCCACTGATGGCGGTGTAGAAGCTGGTAATCAGCAGCGCCAGCATGATTAACAGGAAAGCCACACCAGGGCTCTGCACGTTTTGCAACAGTGTCAGAATGGGGACCGTACAGATGGCCGCGCCCGCGCCAAAAATCATCATCGAGGTGCGACGACCGATTTTATCTGACAGGGCACCGATAATCGGCTGAATCAGCATAAAGACCAGCAAAGCACCGGTCATCAGGCCACTGGCGGTTTTAGGATCCATACCTGACGTATTAACCAGATACTTCTGCATGTAGGTGGTGAAGGTGTAAAAACTCAGGGAGCCGCCTGCGGTGAAACCCAGCACCATCAGGAAGGGACGAGTATGATTGCGCAGTAACCCGATTACGCTACCCGCATCGCGATGTTCGCGGCTCGTCTTATCTGAGGTCTCTTCCAGTGAGCGTCGTAACCATAATGCGACAACGGCGAGGAGTGCGCCGAGGAAGAACGGAATACGCCATCCCCAGCTTCGCAGTTCTGCATCCGTCAGCAGAAATTGCAGGACCACGACGGTGAGTACCGCCGCTAACTGGCCACCAATCAGCGTGACATACTGGAATGAGGCGTAGAATCCTTTGCGTCCTTCCAGAGCCACTTCGCTCATGTAGGTTGCGCTGGTCCCATATTCTCCGCCCACCGATAATCCCTGAAACATACGCGCCAGCAGCAGAATGACGGGCGCAGCCACGCCGATCGTTGCGTAACCGGGTAAGCAGGCGATCACCAGCGAACCAAAACACATCATGCAGACCGAAACCAGCATCGAATTTTTTCGGCCATGTTTATCGCCGATATAGCCGAACAGCCAGCCGCCAATCGGACGCATTAAAAATCCTGCCGCAAAAACGCCCGCTGTTTGTAACAACTGAGTCGTGGTATCGCCCTGTGGAAAGAAAATGTGGGCAAAATAGAGTGAGAAGAAGGAGTAAACGTAGAAGTCGAACCACTCAACCAGGTTACCCGATGACGCGCCGACGATAGCCCAGATACGTTTCTTTGTATCATCCGTCTGAGTTTTATTATTTGTGGGTGCCATGCCTTACCTCTGTTCCTTGCTGATCAACAGCGTTTAAAGGAGTGAGTAAAGCATTTAAGTCTACTGAAGGTAAAGGCGGCGTAATCCGAGATTATTATTGTGAGCCATGTCGCTAATTATCGAAAAATCAGCGGGTTGCTGGTCATTCAGAAGTCAAGAATGGGGAGTTAAGGGTGACATACCGCATGCCTGCAGGTCACGTTTTCAGCTTAACGTGGCAAAGTGCAGACGTAAAAAAGCCCCGCACTTTCGTGCGGGGCTTCTTCACTTATTTAATGCCTGGCAGTTCCCTACTCTCGCATGGGGAGACCCCACACTACCATCGGCGCTACGGCGTTTCACTTCTGAGTTCGGCATGGGGTCAGGTGGGACCACCGCGCTAAAGCCGCCAGGCAAATCTTGGTGCACGAAACGAATCTTTTACGCCATGACCGCGTTGCCATCGCTCAGCCACACCGGTCACATACTTCAGTATGCTCCCGCTGACGTCCTCGCTCTGCGCCTTGTCACGCCGCAAAATCTTTCGTTTCCGCTAATTTTTATCCGGTAACAGGCTGAAAATCGTGTCTCTCAAAAACGCCTCTGGCGTTGTAAGGTTAAGCCT